>NZ_LWGJ01000533.1:0-13565 GCF_001635845.1 Oleiphilus sp. HI0132
AGCTTAGAAGATATTCTTGTGGGTTCAGAGTTAACTACCTTAAGTGTGAATGCTCCTCTCGATGATGCGCAAAATGAAAACTTTAGCTTCAGCGCTCCAGGAGTCGGCGGGGCTGGAAAAGTTCAAGTTAATCAGGACTTATCTGCATTGCCATGGTTGCGTTTTGACTGGGACGGAGATGGCGCTCTGGATGATGAGCACCCCTTTGTTGAGGCGCAGTTTGGTCAATATCGAGGCCACGACAGAATTATTTACTGGCGAGAAGTGAGTAACTGATTCTAGGTCGTGCTCCAAGGTTTGGGCATAGCGCGGGATGGAACCCGCTGCCTACAAAATATGAGAGTAATGCGGAGGGAGGGGCTTAATCCTCTTCCTCAGTACTCTCTTCAAAGCTCATATCAAGCTCTTTGATTTTACGGGTAAGCGTATTCCGGCCCCAGCCTAATAACTGGGAAGCATCTCTACGTCGTCCGCCAGTATGGTTCAATGCCGTATCGATCATAATACGCTCAAACTGGGGAACAGCTTGATCCAGAATGGCACTATTACCTTTTTTAAGTTCCTGGTCAGCCCACTTTCGCAAGGCTTCCTGCCAAGTACTTGCTGTTGGAGCAGTGTTATCTTCATCTAATAATTCTGGCGGCAGGTCTGATACATGAACCTCTCTACCACTAGCCATGACGGTTAACCAGCGACAGGTGTTTTCTAGCTGTCGAACATTACCTGGCCAGGGCATGGCACTTAAGTACTCTTCGGTCTCAGGGCGTAATTGCTTGATGTCGACCGAGAGCTCTTCAGCTGCTTTGCTTAAGAAGTAGTTCGCCAGGGTGGGGACGTCTTCACTTCGGTCGCATAGTTTAGGTAGGTGAACGCGAATAACGTTCAAACGGTGAAATAAATCTTCCCGGAAGCTACCTTCTTGAACCAGACCTTCAAGGTTTTGGTGGGTTGCAGCGATAATCCTAACGTTAACCTTAACGGGTGTGGTGCCACCGACTCGATAAAACTCACCATCTGCAAGTACACGTAATAGGCGGGTTTGCGTATCGGCAGGCATATCTCCGATTTCATCGAGGAAAAGTGTACCGCCATCAGCCTGTTCAAAGCGTCCGGTGCGCTGTCCTCCAGCACCTGTAAAGGCACCTTTCTCATGACCAAATAACTCAGACTCAATCAGGTCGTTGGGAATTGCAGCCATGTTTAAGGCAATAAATGGTAACTGTGCACGGGGGCTATGCTGATGCAAAGCACGAGCGACCAGTTCTTTACCTGTTCCTGATTCGCCATTGATCAGAACCGTTATATTTGACTGTGATAAGCGGCCGATAGCGCGAAACACTTCCTGCATCGCTGGAGCTTTACCAATGATTTCAGTATTTTCTTCATTGAGCTCCGGTGCATCAGGCATATTCTGTGCTTTTTGCTCTTGGGAGTGAGCAATGGCGCGTTTGATTAGTGCGACGGCATCATCTAGATCGAAGGGTTTGGGTAGGTAGTCGAAAGCGCCACTCTGATAGGAGGAAACAGCGCTGTCCAAGTCGGAATGAGCGGTCATAATAATGACCGGAACTGCCGGTACGCCACGATGCAAATTATTAGCTTGAATCTTTTCAAGTAGTGCAAGCCCATCAATGCCAGGCATACGAATATCACTGATAATCGCATCAGGGCTCTCGCTAGAAAGTCGTTCTACTACACCTTCACCGCTTTCAAAAGAGCGAAGCTCGTAGTCTTCTTTTGCTAGTGCTTTTTCAAGTACCCAGCGTATAGAGCGGTCATCATCAATGATCCATACAAGTGGCTTTGTTGTCATAGTGTTACTCCGAGATACTTGAAACGTTTGTTGGTTTAGGTGAGCGCGTGCTATCGATAGGGATATAAATAATGAAGTCGGTTTTACCTGGTTTGCTTTCGCACTCGACCAAGCCATCGTGCTTGGTAAATATGCTTTGCGTAATGGATAAGCCCAGACCTGTACCTTCTGCGCGCCCACTGATCATGGGGTAAAAAATATTCTGAATGGAATCCTTTGGTATACCTGGGCCGTTGTCGATAATATCAACCTTTAGTACCAGTCGATGTCGAGTATGACCAATAGTGAACTGCCTTAGAGTTCGCGTTCTCAAGACAATCTGAGGTGAAGGATTTTCGTCTTTTTGCTCAGACAGTGCTTGAAGTGCATTTTTCGCAATGTTCAGAAACGCTTGAATTAACTGACTTTTATCGCCCAGGAATTCGGGAATACTTGGGTCGTAGTCCCTGATAATATTAATTTTGCCTGCAGATTCGGCATGAATCAGGGTGTGAACTCTTTCAAGGATCTCGTGGATGTTTGTTTCACAACGCTTGAGGGCTTTATTAGAGCCGAGCATTCGATCTACCAGACTTCTCAGCCGGTCCGACTCACTCATTATAATTTGTGTGTATTCATGATGCTCTGGGTTGGTCAGCTCTGCATCAAGTAGCTGAGCGGCACCCCGAATTCCACCGAGAGGGTTCTTAACCTCATGAGCGAAGCCACGAACAAGGATTTGAGCTGTTTCCTGGTTCTCATGCAGCTGTTCTTCACGGCTGATCCGCTTCAAACGATCCTTTGCTTGCATTTCGATCAGCAGTAAATCCTGAGAATCTTGAGAGAACTTTGATGCCGAGCAGTCTGCAAGAAGCTCTTGGCCGTTGTGTAGAATAAACTCGCAGTCACGTTGAGTGTATGAGTGCCCGCCATCAATAATGGCCTGGAACTCGTCAAACAAAAGCTCTTCATGTTTAATAAAGAGGTGATCTAGCTTGCTGGATAGTATTCGTTTGTAACCGGCTTGCAGGAGCATTTCGGCAGCAGGATTGATAAATTTAATCTGGTAATTTGCATCAATAAGGATAACAGCAGTCGACAAGCCTTCGAGTATGCGTTGTTGGTAGGCATCTGAGAACAGGTTGGTTGTCATTAAAGCTTGTATCCATTGAAAGACGAAATTACATGCAAACAGGCTTGCTCTTGCCTGGGGCGAACTATAATAGCCAAAGCAAGAAGCAAACCAATGTTTTATGTGGCGTCGAATATGTTCAGAGAGTAGCTATTTAGCGAGCTCCCGACTGCTTGCGTGTCAGGGCTCTTGGTTTAGTATAGATGAAGATAGGATGTGCGCACCAATTTTGTGCATTGCTTTTTTGGGGTGTTCCCTATTGGTGCTCTCTATGTGTTAGTTAATTTTGAACGCTCTGGCGATAGGTCGATGAACTGTAAATTGACTACTGGCTGAGATAAGAGCCTTGTTTTGTGGGTCGATAACTTGGACCGTGATCGTGTGTGTTCCTCTATTTAGGCTTGTTAGCAGCAAGCTCGCCCCTTTTTGTAATGCAACTTCGGCACCATCCAGCAGAAAGCGCAGTTTGTCCTCTGCTCTTAATGAAGGCTCTAATATGGTGCTTACAGTGATGTCACCCGTGCCTGAGTGGAGTGCGCTCCGGTCTATTGGTGCGCTAATAACAAGTGACTGGTAAAGAAAGCTGTCGTCTGTAGGTGCAGAGCTAAAACTTATGGGGCTTGGTTTTAGTGCAGGTATGGTTGGAACGGGTTCGACTTCCAAGGTGACGGCGTTGCTTTGTGGTTGGTCTGAGTACGATATGCTGCCATCTGGTTTTGTGACTTTATAGACGGTTGTTGTGCTGGTGCTTTCTTCGGCATACAGCTTACTCGTGCTGACGAAAAACAATAAAGCCAATAAAGTAACCTTTATGGCGATCAACAAATTGCTAGTCTTGAATTGATCTTGTGTAAGCACAGTCTATACCCTCGTTAAATAACTGCTATAGTTAGAAAAAGCTTTGAAGAAGCAGTGTAACAGAGAGTCTTTTCGCTTCTAAAGCTCATCTATAGTTTAGCTCACAATTTGATGAGCTATTTTTGATATTTGAGGTTTTTTCTTTGTCCCATAATTCCGCCAGTAGCTCTTATGACAATGCGGCGAATGTATCGAGTGCTGAAGCAGTAGAGCCTGCTCAAGTAGCTGTATCGCGTTATCTTCAAAATGCTTATCTGCATGTCATGGCGCTAGCTGGGTTTGCTTGTTCACGTGAGGTGTTTTTGCACGGCTTACCCGTAGACGAAAGAGCTTCAAGTAGCGGTATGATGAGAGCGGTTCATAGCCAAGGCAAATTACAGTGCCGCCAAATGGATTTGGCGGATCTGGATAAGGCTGCCTTGCCTTGCCTTGCTCAGCTTAAAGGGAGTGATGAGGCTTGGCTCGTGATTGAGCGCTACGATACTTCCCGGTGTGCTTATAGCGTTAAAATTTTTAGCTCTGAGGGAGAGGGGCAGGCTTATTGGAGCGAGTTTGAGCTTAAGGAGAAAATCTCTGCAGAGCTGGTTTCGGTATTTCCAAAGGCGCATACGAGCAGTTCCTTAGACCAGCCAAGAAGAAGTGGTTTTGCTTCGTGGATGTGGCAGGAGCTAAGAGCTTTAAGCAGTGTTTATCGGGATATCATCGCAGCTACTTTATTGATTAACGTCTTTGCTTTGGCTGCGCCATTGTTTGTCATGAATGTTTATGATCGGGTAGTTCCCAATCAGGCAATCGAGACGCTTTGGGTTTTGGCGTCAGGTCTGGTCTTAGTGATCGTTTTTGAGCTGCTGGTAAAATTGCTTCGACATGTGTTTTTGGAACAGGCCGGTAAGCGTTTAGACTTGGTTTTGTCGAGTAAGCTATTTTCCAAGGTTTTGAATATCAGGCTCGAAGAATTTCCTTCGTCAGTGGGCTCACTTGCCAGTCAGGTGAAAGAGTTTGACTCGATCAAACAATTCTTTACTGCGGCGACAATGACAGCGCTCGCAGATGTTCCTTTTGCCATTATCTTTCTATTGGTTATCGCTTCTGTGGGTGGGCAGCTGGCCTTGGTGCCTTTAATAGCGGCTGCTTTCCTCTTGCTCTATGGTTACGTTGTGCATTTCCCGATAAAAAAAGTGGTTGATTTGATGCAGCAGGCAGCCGCTGAAAAAAATAGTGTTTTGGTTGAGAGCTTAAGCGGCATTGAAACGATCAAGTCCCTTAATGCGCAAGGGCGTCAGCAGGGCTTGTGGGAGAGAGCGCTGGTGCGTATGTCGCTACTAGGAGTAAGAGCCAAGCATCTGACCGACTCTGTATCGATCGTATCTGCGTCCGTTATGCAGCTTTCAACCATGGCGATTGTAATTGTCGGTGTTTATCAGATTGAGCAGCAAGCTCTGAGTTTAGGCGCTTTGATTGCTTGTGTGCTGTTAAGTTCTCGCGCCTTAGCGCCGATGTCCCAGATTGCTAACCTGATATCTCAATACCAACAAGCAAGGTCAGCGCTTAAGGGCTTGGACGATTTATCTCGGCGTGATGATGAATTAGAAGATATTTCTAAATCGCTGAGTTTGGGGGGCAAAATAACAAGTATCGAAGTGCGAGATTTATCCTTTTCGTACTCGGGTGGGCCTAAGGTGCTGAAGGACATAAATCTATCTTTGAATGCAGGTGAAAAAGTAGGGATTATTGGAAAGATTGGTTCTGGAAAAAGTTCACTGCTTAGGTTGTTGCTGGGCTTTGGCAGGGCTGACAGTGGTCAATTATTAATGAATGGCTTCGAGGTTCAGCACTTGAACGCAAGTGAGCTAAGGTCTTCTATTGCTTATGTTCCCCAAGAAATTACCCTGTTTAGCGGTAGTCTGCGTGAAAATATTCTAATGAAGGCTCCAGAAGTGCCGCAGGAAGCTTTGCTTAAAGCGGTGGAATTGTCAGGTTTGTCGGAATTGGTTCAAACTCATGAGATGGGTTTGGATATGCCGATAGGAGAGCAAGGGAAAGGCTTGTCTGGTGGGCAGAGGCAGTGTGTGGCAATCGCTAGAGCGCTTATCAATGACCCTGACTTATTGTTATTTGATGAGTTAAGTTCTTCAATGGATAATCAGACAGAACAGATGATCATCAATAATATTCGGAATATCTCTAAGGATAAGGTGCTGCTACTTAGCACGCACCGGGCTTCTTTGCTGGCCCTGGTGGACCGAATTATCGTGATGGATCAAGGAAAAATTGTTGCTGATGGGCCAAAGGAAAGTGTTTTGGATGCGCTCAAGCGAGGCTTGATTCAGGCAGGGAGCCAAAGTGCTCACAATGATAAACAAGGTCATGGAAAGGGAGGTGTTTCCAATGACTGAGTTCCGTTCAACCCCTATCACTCAAGCCTTAAATGATCATGGTAATGTCATAAAGTCACGACGCTTGCTGTGGCTTATAATTTTGATCTCTTTTTCATTTATCTGCTGGACTGCTTATGCAGAGGTGGATGAGTTGGTTCGTGGTGTAGGTAAGGTTATCCCTTCGAAGCAATTGCAGTTGGTCCAGAATCTTGAGGGTGGCATTCTCTCGGAATTATTGGTGGAGGAAGGTGAGGAAGTCGAAGCCGGTCAGGTTTTATTAAAACTGGATGATAAGCAGCTTGCTTCCCGTTTTCGGGAGCGTGAACAGGTAGTGCGAGTGCTTCAGGCTCGCTCAGAAAGGCTGCGAGCCGAAGCGCAAGGCGGAGAGCTTTCTTTTTCTGAATCTCTGGTTCGTGATGACCAGGCTTTAGTGAGAGAGCAGCAAGCGCTTTTTACTCAAAGGCTTGAACAGTTAAGAGCCTCCAAAGTAATAATAAGTCAGCAAATTCAGCAGAAACACCAATTATTGGATCAGCTTCAAGGTCAGCTTCGTCAGTCTAGAGCGCAGGAGTTGCTGGTGAAAAAGGAGTTGGCAATATTGGAGCCTTTGTTTGAGCAAGGGGTTGTCTCTGAGGTGGAGCTGATCAGGTCTGAAAAGAGTGTCTTGGAGGCCAAGGGGAGAGCCTCAGATATTGAGCTGAAGTTGCCGCAAATTGAATCGTCTATCAAAGAGCTGACAAATCGTAGAGCTCAGTTAGAGTTGGACTTTAGGTCTGAGTCTCGTCTTGAATTAAATGATGTGTTAGCAGAGCTGGCTCAGATGTCTCAAGGTCACGATGTATTGGAGGATAGGGTTGACCGAACCCAGGTTCGATCGCCTGTTAATGGTATCGTTAAAGAGCTTATGGTGACCACCTTGGGTGGGGTTATTCAGCCGGGAATGGATTTGGTGAGTGTTGTCCCGATGGAGGATGCTTTGCTAATTGAGACAAAAGTCCGCCCTGCCGATATTGCACGACTGTACCCTGGACAGAAAGCAATGGTAAAATTCACCGCATATGATTTCACGGTTTATGGAGGGCTCGAAGCTGAGCTGGTTCATATTAGTGCTGATTCCAGTACAAATGAACAAGGTGATAGCTTCTACCTGGTACGCGTCAAGACGCGAGATAATAACTTGAAGTTCGGAGACAAGCTCCTTCCGGTTATTCCTGGTATGATTGCCCAAGTAGATATTCTGACAGGGAAGAAAACCTTGCTGACGTATCTCTTGAAACCAATATTAAAAGCCCGGCAGGTTGCGCTGACCGAACAGTAAGTTTTGACTTGCTCACTATGCAACTTTTCAGGGTTTTATCTACGGATAGATAATAATAAGTAGCAACCAGTTTGGTTGTTAACGTAGAGGCAATAATAAAATGCAGTTTCTTTCGCGCTTGTTCTTGTGCTTAGCTGTCACAGGCTGTTTTAGCGTGGCCCCTGTTTTTTCCCAAGAGCTAGATTCAAGTTTCTCGAACACTATAGATGAGCCAGGGCTGTCTAAGAAAGCTTCGGCAGTTCGTGGCATTCAGGAGAGCGTGAGCTTAACCTTAGCCAGTCATCCGCAACTTAAAGCAATGGTCAGCGAGTTGTATGCTCAGATGGCGGACATCGAGGAACGGGAGTCTGCGTTTCTACCTAAGCTTGTTTTATCTCTAGGTGTCGGGCGTGAGCATAGTAATAACACTTCGACAAGGTCATTGACGGGAAGTGGCTCTGAACAAATGGAGCGCCGAGAAGCTTCACTTGCCTTAAGGCAAATGTTATTTGATGGCTTTCAAACTCATTGGCAGCGTGAAAGCGGCGTAGAGATGGGGCAGGCACGACGTCTAGCGATGCGCTCTCAGGCAGAAACGCTAGCCTATGATGCTGTGCAGGCGCATTTGGATGTTATGCGTGCGAACTTTGCTCTTGAGGATCATATTGCGAACCTGCAAACTCATGAACGGATTGCGAAAGACGTGGGTATGAGAGCTCGTTTGGGAAAAGATGACCGAGCCAAGGTAAGTCAGGTCAGTGCGCGTTTATCTTTATCTTTGGCAAATGTCGAGGCAGCAAAGGCTAAGCTTAGAGCGGCTGAGGCGGCTTATTTTCGAGTTGTAGGCTCAAGGCCTGCTTTATCTTTGGCTTTTAGTCCAGGCTTGTTATCGATGCCAAATTCGCTGGAACAGCTATTGGAAGAGGTGTCCTCACAGAATCCTCAGTTATTATCTGAAGCGCGAGCGCTTCGAGCGAGCAAGGCTGAGCGTTCGGCAGCGAAGTCTACTAATTTACCTTCGATTTATCTGGAATCTGGTGCGAGTTGGAATGATAACCTTGATGGTGTTAAAGGGCGAAATAATGATGCTTTTGTGATGCTGCGTATGCAATATGACTTATTCAACGGTGGGCGAGACTCAGCGGCTAAGAATAAGGCTGCTCTGCGTGTTAAGCGGGCAGGGTATCGCATGGAAGATGCGCAGCGTGAGTTAAGCTTAGCGGCTGAGCAGGCTTGGCATCGTTACCAGAGTTTATCGACTCGTTACGCCTTACTTCAGGATTATGCAGAATCGGCAGAAAACACCAAGCGAGCCTACATTAAGCAGTTTGATATTGGCCAGCGAAGCTTGATTGATCTGCTGGATGCCGAGAATGAACTATTAAATGCTAAGCGTTTAAGTAGTGAGGCGCGATATGACTTGTATTTGATTAAGTATGAGCTGTTGTACCTGCAGGGTAGTTTGCTGGATCACTTGTCTCAAAATATTACGATATCCCCTAAAGTAACTAAGTTCCTGGACGAAAGGGCATGATGATGGATCAGCAAGAAAAGGAGGCTTTATTTTTAGCGCTGCAGAATAGCGATGCTGACTTGGCCAGAGTGACGGAAGATCTCATCTCCTTGCTGGTGCAGAAAGGTATTATTTTGTTTACCGAACTGCCTAGCGCAGTACAGGCTAAGCTTGTTGATAGAGAAAAGCTGAGAGAAAAATTGGGCCAGGTGAATGTGTCTATATTATCGGAGGGCGATACGCTCTAATTTTATATGTATCGGCTCAAAGCCGATTTTACAGCTTGTAATACAGAGCGCGACATGACCAAACAAAATATCAAAGCCTTGAAAGTTCGCTAAGTTGACGTTCAAGCCCCCCCCCAAAAAAAAACCAGTCATTCCTGCGTAGGCGGGAATCCAGTGTCTTGATTAATAGGCAGCATTTGAAGCTACAGAAGTAATCGAATTAATAAGGTTTCGGTCAAAAACAATGGATCCCCGCCTACGCGAGGATGACTACTGTGGTGAGCATTCCTTGGGGGATGAATTCTAGAATAAGGTAACCCAGGAAGTTCTGGAAGTTCAAATCGTTTCAACGTCCGTTAAAGCATACTATTCGACCAAATTCATACTTGGTACCAAGGTTTTCTTCTGGTGTCTGCACGACTAAGCCATGCTCTGGTCGCAATCTGTTTTTCAATAAGTCAGTTCGAGTGCTGCGTTTACACTTTACAGTGCCTAGAGTTTCAACTCTCTTAAGTAATGAGGTTGTTGTCTTGAAGATTTTGCTGAGTAATTTGCTGTAAAATCTCGCTTGCACTTGTATTGGCATTGTCTAGGGTCTCGCCCGTGGACTGATGGCTAGAGTTAGCCTTTCCGAATACGCTTTCTAGGTCGTTCTCTGTGTCATCATGTAGAACTTGATTTAACTCTAGGGTCTCTGGCTTGCTGGAGCTGTTGTTGGCAAAGAGTGGCTGATCACTTCCTTCAATCTTTATAATGACTGTTTGTGTCGTGCCATCAACACTTTCGACAACAAATGTGTCAAACAAGCGTTCCTTCTCACCCAAAGAGATGACTTTCGGGTTGTTAGTATTTAGTTCGTATCGCCAGTTGCCGTGTTCATCAATGCTACCAGTGCCATAGTTAGAGCGTGTGGCAATGTCTTCGGCTGCTATAAAGTGAGATTGACCAAAGTCAGGGTCGTCGATGTTTAGCTTCTGTTCGGCGTAAGTGGCATTGGCTAAGTCGATCGTTTCAGAGTTGTCACCGCTTAAAAAAGGCTTGTCATCGGCGCCAAAAATAGTGATCTTGAGAAGTTGATTAGTACCGTCCACGCTTTTTAGCGGGATTAGGTCATGCAAAGTGTCGTTTTGATGAAGGCTTTTTACTGCGTCTGACTCACTATTGAGCGAATAAGTCCATTCGCCACTAGCGGAAATACTTACAAAGCCGTATGTGCCTTCAACCATGTCTTCAGCCAGCATTTGGGCTTCATCTTGGTCGAGGTCTTTAACAGTAAGCGTGCCGCTGATCGTTTCGGGTCTTTCACCAGGGCTATAGTTACTTAGTGCTGAAACTTCAGCGCTCTTGTCGCCAGAGATTGTTGCGCTGTCGTTAATCCCATGTATGGTGATATTGAGGGTAAATTTGTCGCCACTTTTGCTGATTAGGTCGATGCTGTCGATAAGGGAGTCGTTTGCCCCCAGTTCTTGAATTTTCGAAGTGTTGTTGTCTAGCGTGTATTGCCAGCTGCCGTCGCTGTTGTAATTGATTTGGCCATAAGCTGTTTCATGACTGGTTTCGTCAAATTCATAGTGTGTATCAACTTGGCCGCTTACTTCAAAGTGAATGTCTTCAGTAGTGCTTCGGTGCAGAGTTCCAAGGGATTTGCTGGAATGATCTATCTCTGCTTCTGTGTGAGGTAGTATGGCAGTTGAAGTGCTGACTTGTTCACTATTTTGTTCGTCTAAACTGGCTACTTCGTATTTGCTTTGCTTCGCTGAGTTGGCGGTACTTGTTTCTACATACGCATTGCTGGAAAAACTCTCGCCAGGTGGGCTGGAAAATTCTCCGTTAAGCTGGGTGGGGCTTTCTTCGTACCCGGCTGCAGTGGAGGGGAGTAGAGAGAAATCAAAATCTTCGTCGTTAATGATGCTGTCTTGTAGGGTGGCAATATCGTTTAACTGTTGCTCGTTTGCGTTCGATAGCTCATGTTCCAGCTTCTTGAGTGTCGCCTTGGCTTGCAGTGCTTGGTTCGATGCTGTGTCGAGCTGTTCAAGGTTCAGCGAAGCTTCTCGTGGAGGGAATATGTCATTAAGTAGTATGGATGGATGTACGTCCGGACTTGTCTTGTTAATGTCGGTGTTTGTAGTTTGCCCATGAGCCTGTTCAAGCACTTGGCTAGAAAAAAGGCGGGTTGATACTAACAGGCTAGGCTGAGCCGACATGAATGCACTCCGGTTGTACAATTAATACAGTGAGTTAATACACTAAGAGTATTATGAGTGTTTGTCTAGATTATGGCGGGCGGATTTTGTGATCAAATGTAAAAAGCCCGCTAATGTTGCCATTAACGGGCTTTTATTCTGAACCTACATGCGCAGGTTAGGCTATCTGTGATGATAGCTTATAGAACATCGTACTTATAGAGAGTAGTACAATTCAAACTCAACTGGGTGAGTTGTCATGTTCAATAGCTCAACTTCTTCACGCTTAAGATCGATGAAACCCTGGATCATGTCTTCAGTGAAAACATCACCCTTAGTTAGGAATTCGTGATCTGCTTCTAGAGCGTTTAGTGCTTCTTCTAGCGTAGCAGCAACTGTTGGGATCTCAGCAGCTTCTTCAGCAGGAAGGTCATATAGATCTTTATCAGCTGGGTCGCCAGGGTGGATCTTGTTCTGGATGCCGTCAAGGCCAGCCATTAGTAGCGCAGAGAACGCTAGGTATGGGTTAGCCGTTGGATCTGGGAAGCGAGCTTCCAGACGACGTGCTTTCGGGCTATTTACGTATGGAATACGGATAGAAGCAGAACGGTTACGTGCAGAGTATGCCAACATAACTGGTGCTTCGAAGCCTGGAACCAAACGCTTGTATGAGTTAGTAGAAGCGTTAGTGAAAGCGTTCAAAGTCTTAGCGTGCTTAATGATACCGCCGATGTAGTATAGGCACTCATCAGATAGACCAGCATAGCCGTCACCAGCCATAACGTTAACGCCATCTTTTGCAAGAGACATGTGAACGTGCATGCCAGAACCGTTATCGCCAACTACTGGCTTAGGCATAAATGTCGCAGTCTTGCCGTAAGCGTGAGCAACGTTGTGTACACAATACTTAAGGATCTGAACTTCATCAGCCTTGTTTACTAGTGTATTAGCGCCAACACCGATTTCACACTGACCAGCAGTACCAACTTCGTGGTGGTGTACTTCGATTACTAGACCCATTGCTTCCATCGCTGCACACATTGCTGCACGAAGGTCGTGTAGAGAGTCAACTGGTGGTACTGGGAAGTAACCGCCTTTAACGCCTGGACGGTGACCAATGTTACCGCCTTCGAATTCTGCGTGGCTACCCCAAGCAGCTTCTTCAGAGTTGATTTCGTACATAGCGCCGTTCATGTCGGCTTTCCACTTAACGTCATCAAATACGAAGAATTCTGGCTCTGGACCAAACAATGCAGAGTCAGCGATACCTGTAGACTTCAAGTATTCTTCAGCACGGATCGCAACAGAGCGTGGGTCGCGCTCGTAGCCTTGCATAGTTGAAGGCTCAACGATGTTACAACGAAGGATCAAAGTGCTTTCTTCTGTGAACGGGTCAAGTACTGCTGTAGCGTCTTCAGGCATAAGGATCATGTCTGATTCGTTGATGCCTTTCCAGCCAGCAATTGATGAACCGTCAAACATTTTGCCTTCTTCGAAGAAGTCTTCGTCAACTTCAGAAGATGGAATGCTTACGTGTTGTTCTTTACCGCGAGTATCTGTGAAGCGAAGGTCGACCCATGTGACTTCGTTTTCTTTGATTAGGCCGAGAGTTTTCTCTGACATTCTAATTTCTCCATTTTTGGACGTATTCGAAACAAAGGTTTGTTTCATGTTATTTCAAGTGCCGAGCACTGCACTAAATTGTCACACTCAAGTTGCGACATGCGCAGTGCCTAGCGATTTTCGCAGCAGGTGTCCGGCCTAACCAGTCTAAACAAACTTTTCAAATACTATTTATATTTCAAGTACCGTCCAAGTTGTCAGACGCCTTTGCTGGGCAGCCTGGAAGAGGAAAAAATGAAGGATAGCAGAACTATCTTCATTATTCCCCAATTATTTGTTGACATTAGTTTTTCTATGTCAGTGTGCAATATGTTTGCCAATTTTGATTATTTGTAAGTGCTTGAAAATAGGTGGCTGGAAGGGAGTATCAGTGGATTTTTACGATGTAATGCGCACCATAGCGGTGCTTCATGCTGTTTAGTGCAATAAAATGGTGCGACAGTAAAAAACTAAAATGTAAAATATTTGTTTACTGCATTTTAATATGACGTTCTTTCTGTATAATTCGCGTCCAATTTATATTCAGTTACTTTTAATTTAAGTCTTGGATTTAGTCTTTTCA
>NZ_LWGJ01000534.1:0-938 GCF_001635845.1 Oleiphilus sp. HI0132
AATCTTTTGAAACTGATCTAGCTCGTTGATAAGGTCTGGACTGGAAAGTGCCATTTCGAGACATAGGTACTTGTTTTGATTTTGGTCGGATGTACGCCAAAGTGTACCGGTTCGCGATTAGATGTTTACCCCCTAACGTTATGATATCCCACCGTTGTCATCCTCGCGCATGCGGGGATCCATTGTTTTTGACCCAAACCTTATTAATTCGATTACTACGACGGTTTCAAATGCTGCGTTCTATTCAAGACAATGGATTCCCGCCTGCGCGGGAATGACGGAGTTGTGGTGCGGGAAGGCACAGTGTGGAAGGGCCGAGAGTCCAACTTGCCGCCATTCCGCCCTCTTCTACTAACCTGTAATAGGCTAAAACCTAAGCAAGCACCAATGACCTCACTTCTCAAGCTTGGCGATATAATCATGAATCGCCAGTTGGGATTGAATCTTACGTTTGTTACCCCGTGGTTTATATTGATTGGTCTGCTTCGCATCGATGATTCGCGCTTTGGTGGTATCTGACCATTGAATCTCGAAGATATCCAGAATCTGCTTTTGAAGCTGTTTGTCGTAAACCGGGCAGCCTACTTCAACACGGTGGTCGATGTTGCGGGTCATCCAGTCTGCAGATGAGATATAAATCTCATGCTCGCCCTGGTTGGAGAATATCGACACACGTGGGTGCTCCAGAAAACGATCGACAATGCTAATAACTTTGATGTTGTCGCTCAAACCTTTAACGCCGGGTAAAAGGGTGCACATGCCACGAATAATAATGCGAATTTTTACGCCAGCCTGGCTTGCTTTGTAGAGGTGCCCAACGACTTCGTCATCGACCAGGTTATTGACCTTCAGCATGATTTCGGCAGTCAGGCCTTTCTCGGCGTGCTTTATCTCACGATCAATCAACTTGTGAACACGTGGCCGAAAATCATTTGGCG
>NZ_LWGJ01000535.1:0-579 GCF_001635845.1 Oleiphilus sp. HI0132
TAACTCTTCAATGGGAAAGCCCGCAACCGCTTTGATCGTTGATTTCGCAGATAAGCACACCCCTGCTCTAGCAAGCTCTCCTGTCTCAATCCCGGCTTCGAAGCCTCTCTCGTAAGCGTAATATGACTCTGTGACGTGTCCTTTTAGATGTGCAAGTGACACTCCAATTCCATTCCATGCAGAAGCGGAGTCCCTACAGTTCGGATTACTTTCCAGCCACTGCTTAGCTTTTTCACCAGCTTCATAGGCTGCCCCATACTCATCTCTTAACGCCAATAGCATGCCATAGGTAGTTAAGGTCACCAGTGTTGCATCAGTTCGACCATGCAGTGTTGCAGATATCAAACTAGCCTGAATACAAACAGAAGCGAATTCTATGCGTTGCATCAAAAAGCCAGCTAAACCGAAATTAACCAAAACATAATTAGTTAAGTGATGCGACCGATCTTTACATTCTGGCCAGTTTTCAAAATCCTTAATCGGACGCTTAGCCAGCGCATCCCTTAGTTGCGATGCTTGCTCTAACATGATGGCTTTGAGAGAACTTAGGTCATCAGGAATATCAATACCCAATATTGA
>NZ_LWGJ01000536.1:0-646 GCF_001635845.1 Oleiphilus sp. HI0132
GCCGATTACGGTTGCATTGACTGTACCGCTGACACCGATGTTTGCAGAAATATCGCCGTCAGTATTATCTGTGGCTGTGGCACCAGGGTCAGTGTAAATTGTATTCACTTCATGATTAATTGGGTTATTGCCAACTAAGGTGATTACCGGTGGTGTTACATCATCTACCGTCACAAACCTTACCATGGGGTTTGCAGCATTTCCTGATGAATCAGTGACATTGTAGATAACTGTGTAAGTTCCTTGAGTATTTCCATCGACGGTATCACCGCTAACAACAATATTTGAGCTAATATCGCCATCTATATTGTCTAATGCTGTAGCGCCCGCATCGACGTAGGCTGTGCCAAGCTGGTGATTGGTGTTTGTATCGCCAATTAAAGTAATTACTGGGGCTGTTGAGTCATCTATGTTGACTGTACGGGTTACGGTTGGAGCAGGGTTGCCCGATGAATCTGAGACATCGTAAGTTATAAGGTAGCTGCCGATTAAGTTAGGGTCTACCGTGTCGCCACCGACAACAATGCTTCCGGAAAGGTCACCATCTACCGCATCCGTAGCTGTTGCTCCAGGGTCAGTGTAAGGCGAGCCTTGTGCGTGAGTGAGAGGGTTATCTCCGAGTAGGGTGATCATAGGGCTACCGGAA
>NZ_LWGJ01000537.1:0-1353 GCF_001635845.1 Oleiphilus sp. HI0132
TTGGCGGAGAGGGAGGGATTCGAACCCTCGATACCTTGCGGTATACACACTTTCCAGGCGTGCTCCTTCGGCCACTCGGACACCTCTCCGTTTTGAACTTTCTAGCTTCGCAAATGGTGTAAACCCTGTTACGCTCCCAGAAAGGTGCGCTACTCTAAACTAGCATTTTAATCATTGCAATAGTTGAGCCCGTTAGTAGCTAATAAAAGTTAACTTATAGGTATATGTTCTCGTGAATATTCGGATTCCTCCACCACTTCAAACACTGATTGCAGCAGGTATTATGTATGGGCTGGATACTTTGATTTCAGTGAGTCTATATCGGTTTGGGCTCTTGGCTGGTATTGTTATGGCTGTCTTGGGGCTTGCGTCTGTGTTTTTCTTAATGCCAGCGGTATTTAGCTTCTGGAAAAATAAAACAACCGTTAACCCTATTAAACCTGAAAATGCGACCACGCTTGTGGTTGATGGAGTTTATAAGTACTCGAGAAATCCAATGTATGTGGGTATGGCAGCGCAGTTGCTTGCTTGGGCTGTGTATTTGGCAAACCCTTTTAACTTCTTAGTGTTTGCATTGTACGTCTATGTCATGACGGCAATTCAAATAAAGCCCGAAGAGCGTGCTTTGGTAAAGATCTTTGGGGCGAGTTACAGGGAGTATTGCGAACAAGTGAGAAGGTGGGTTTAGCAGTCTATTAGGTTAGAAAAAAATAGACTGCTATATGAGCTTTTACTAATTTTGATCAGGGATATTAATGGTTAGGTCAAATCCGCCGCCAACGCGCGGGGTAATTTGAAGCGGACCTTCATCAATACCGTGAGGAAGTTCAATTTTGTCAATTTGAGGAAGGTTGCCAATTGAAAAGGTAAGTTGATTGTCCTGTCTACTTAGCCCAAGATCGTTGGCACCGTCGCCACCAATATAGACAAAGTCGAAATCACCCTCGGGTACCGCGTAGCGTGTATCGTTCATGACTTCTTCCATTGTGCGAGTGTTAACCTCGTCGTAGGTTGGGATCACAACGTCAATAGGCGCGATGGTTGCTGAAGCAATCGCTGCATTTCGTAGCATTTCTTCACTGAGTAGGACAGAGCTGGCAGTGCCATCGACGTGGTTCTGTTGGTGCCCTAGCTTATCCATATCCTGGTCTACATTTTCAACCGGGGCAATTGTCAGGCTGGAGTAAGTTTTTTGAGTTGTCTCAATTTCCTGCTTTTTAGGCGTGACAATAATTGTCGAGTCCTTGATATAGGTTTCGGTTAACTCTGAACTGCTAAGAGATTTAACTTCTGCGCCAGCCATTAGTGGCAGTAGTAATAAAGGTGACGCTTTTAGGATGATGCTAGAGCTAG
>NZ_LWGJ01000538.1:0-903 GCF_001635845.1 Oleiphilus sp. HI0132
CTGAAACGGTTAAGTTTGCCAAGCAGCTAGGTTTTGTAGGAGCCTTCTGTATTCATCCTAAGCAAGTAGAAGTCATTAATGCAGTATTGACGCCTAGCGCGGAAGAGGTAGAACATGCTGAAGGTTTGCTTGCAGCATTTGAAGCAGGCTTGGCTGCAGGCAAGGGAGCTGTTGAATATAAAGGCAAGATGATTGATTTGCCGGTTGTAGAGCGGGCAAGAGAATTATTGAGAAATGCTAAAGCTTTAGCATAGCCGACCTCTTTACTAGTGAGGGCTTGCTTATAGTGAGCCTCTTTCTAATTACTTAAAATATTTTTGATAAACCGTCTGAGTATATCCGCTTTCTTGTAAGTGCTTTAATGCTTGTTGGAATTGATAAGCAGCGGAGCCTTTATGGGGACTGGTTTTTTGATTGTTAAAGCCTAAAGCGCTGTTTTTATCAAATCTGCTATTTTGTTGTTGCTTAAAGTGTTTTGAATTAATAGAGAAGGCCGCTTTTAACGAAGAGTATTCCTTCTCAATTGCATTTGGGTGAAGCCGAAGGCNAATGTCACTAAACTGCTTAATGCGGTTTCGTTTTAAGTAATAATCCAAGATATCTATATCATATACGTAGAAATTACCTCTACCTAGTTTCAGTGCCTGAATTGCTTTATCAATAGGCAACTTGCCCATTTTCTGAATGCTTACTTGAGGAGCACCTTTGGCATATTCAGCGGAGCTACCTCCTAAAGGGACAAGCAAAGTACCTTTCGCCTTCTTAAAGTCTTTTATTTCGAAGTCTGTAATGTCTGAGACTAAGGCTTGTTTCGATAGAAAGCCATTGTCCAGCCAATATAAAAACTGTGATCTTTTTTCTGAAAAACCAGACGAGGGATAGAAATCGATATCACCTTCTTTA
>NZ_LWGJ01000539.1:0-847 GCF_001635845.1 Oleiphilus sp. HI0132
AAGTCCCGCTTGATCAACTCTGCCTTGATGGCGAAGATTCACACAGTTGAATGGACGCCTGCAATTATCGCCAACCCTGCATTAGAGTTGTCGATGGAAGCAAACTGGTGGGGTATCGCGCGTAATCCTGAAACACGTGATTTGATCCAAAATGTGACGGACGATATCAAAGGTCCTAATTCCTGGCTCATTAACACCATCGCATTATTTGATCCTGAAAAAGCTGAACAGTTAAGCACGCCAGGCGCAATTGACCATATCCTTGGTGGTTTGGTTGGCCAAAGCAAACCAAATAACTATGATGTTCCTTATGTACTGACTGAGGAATTCGTTGCGGTTTATCGTATGCACCCATTACTACGTGATGCGGTAGATATCTACGATATCGGTTCAAATGTTGTTTCTGAGCGTATCAATATTGAAGACACGCGTGATGGCGATGCAGAAGATATTCTCGATAATCAGGGCGGCGATCGTCTATGGTACTCCTTCGGCATTACTCACCCAGGTTCCTTGACGCTAAACAACTATCCTGAGTTTTTGCGTAACCTTTCAATGCCGTTAATTGGCGATATTGACTTGGCAACAATCGATATTATTCGTGACCGTGAGCGTGGTGTACCACGTTACAACGAATTCCGTCGCCAGATTGGTTTGAATCCGATTACCAAGTTTGAGGATTTAACTGAAGACCCTACAACTTTGGCTGAATTGAAGCGTGTTTATAACAATGACATTGAGCAGATCGATGCTTTGGTGGGTCAGCTAGCTGAAACAGTGCGTCCTGATGGCTTTGCCTTTGGTGAGACGGCTTTCCAGGTCTTTATCCTGAATGCTTCTCGTCGTT
>NZ_LWGJ01000540.1:0-809 GCF_001635845.1 Oleiphilus sp. HI0132
ATGAGTTATTGCCACATAACGGGAAGGCTGATCAATAGGTAATGCCCAGACGCTTACAAGGATCTTGTATAACTTAAAGATTAGGTGGCTCGTTTTCTATGATGTAATCAGATAATCTATATAGGGCTGTAATTTAGTATACCGTCACGTTGCGGTGATGGAGTTGGTAGGCTTAAGTTGTTGTTACAATGAACGAAGTGATAAGAAAGAGGAGGCTGAGTCGCTCGATGACAATAGGACCTTATAAAATGGTGAGAAATGTTTAATAAGTATGATATTGCGGCAGTGATACCTGTCAGACTTGGTAGTTCAAGAGTTTCGCAAAAGGCCCTTCTTGAGGTTGGTGAAGACAAAATTAGTCTGTTAGCGTGGAAAATAAGACAGCTTAAGAAAGTGCTGTCAAAAGATAGCATATACGTTAGTACTGAGGCTGATGTACTGATGGATATTGCTCGAGAAGAGGGTGTAAAAGTTCATCGTCGCGATCAGTTCCTTGCTGACGGACATAAAGCTACTTTTAGTGAGGTCATTGTTGGTGTCGTTAAAGATATACCGCACGAGCACATTGCTTGGGTGACATGTGTTGTTCCTTTGATGAGTCCTCAAGAGTATTTGCAGGGGTTTCGTGAGTACTATGATCATGTTATTCCAGAAACTTCAAGTTTCGATAGCTTGGTTTCTGTAAACTTGCTCAAGGAATATTTTTGGGATGATGAAAAACCAATCAATTATTCTGCAACAAAGAAACATACCATTAGCCAGGAGCTGCCTAATATTTATAGGGTAACGAATGGGCTGTATATGGCTCC
>NZ_LWGJ01000541.1:0-651 GCF_001635845.1 Oleiphilus sp. HI0132
GTTCTGTCGATAAAACTCTTCACGCTTTCGTGCTTATGCGAAAGCTATAAATAAATCCTCTTTATAATCAAATTTTGAGAAACGACACTATGACTGCGTCTAAACTATTCGCACTAATCACTTTAATTTTATTTTTGTCTGCTTGTGGCTCTGACAGTAAAAATATAACACTGCCTGATTGCCCCGAGCCAGATAATAGCTCCGACACAATTTCCGAGTCAGACCTCTGTGGCAAGGCTTTTATCGACGACCTTGGCGATGATACCTATGTTATCTTCAGTTTTTTCTCTGACATGACCTTTGAATTCACCGGAAACGATGATAACGATTCACGTTTAGCGAGCGTAACGAGCGGTACATGGGCAGTGGTAAATAACGAGGTAATTGTTTACCTTGCCGATGAAACACTTACCTTTAGAGAGTCTGCGATCGAACAGGGCCAATACTGCTTCCAACTTCCTGAAGACGATGTCAGTCATATCAGGCATTGTGCAGTAGAAGCAATTCAACCTTCGTTAAGTGATCTCACTAAAGAATTCTACTATGAAGACTGCCCTTTCTGCTCTATTGAGTTCTTTGCTAACAATACGGGCGCTACCAACGGAGATGAAAATGATGGCTCGTCTTTTTCATTTTCCTGGAGTTTTCAAG
>NZ_LWGJ01000542.1:0-955 GCF_001635845.1 Oleiphilus sp. HI0132
GCTTCAGGGTAAGGCTGAGTCATAATGGTTGCGCCAGACTGACCGGCCAAGGGAGCAACACGCTGCCAGATTTCCTCTGTGATATAAGGGATAAAGGGGTGAGCCATTCTTAGTACAGCTTCAAGTACTCGTACCAGTGTGCGGCGTGTGCCACGCTTAAGCGCTTCGTCGCTGTCGTCACTGTTTAGAATCGGCTTGGAAAGCTCCAGGTACCAATCACAATACTCATTCCAGATGAAGTCATACAAAGTGTGTGAGGCCATATCTAGACGGAACTCACCAATAGATTTTTCAATGGATGCTTCGGTTTGCTGAAGGCGCGAGATGATCCATTTGTCAGCTAAAGATAATTGATAATCGTCAGAATTCTGAGCACAGTCCTGATCTTCAGTATTCATGAGCACATAACGTGCAGCGTTCCAGATCTTGTTACAGAAGTTTCTGTAGCCTTCTAGGCGTTTCATGTCCCAGTTGATATCACGACCCGTCGAAGCCAGTGAGAATAGGGTAAAACGAAGTGCATCGGTCCCGTGTGCAGAGATACCGTCTTCAAAGGTCTTGCGCGTGCGCTTCTCAATTTTTTGAGCAAGCTGGGGCTGCATCATATTACCGCAGCGTTTTTCAACCAGAGATTCAAGGTCGATGCCGTCAATCATATCGAGCGGGTCGAGTACGTTACCCTTCGACTTGGACATTTTGTCACCATGCTCGTCTCGAATAAGGCCTGTTACGTATACATATTTGAACGGAACCTGGGCTTTACCGTTTTCATCTTTCATAAAGTGCATGGTCATCATGATCATGCGGGCAACCCAGAAGAAAATAATATCGAAGCCCGTTACCAAAACATCTGTTGGGTGGAAGGTCTTCAACCTTTCCGTTGCTTCTGGCCAACCTAGTGTGCCGAAAGTCCAGAGTGCTGAAGAGAACCAGGTGTCGAGAACGTCTTCGTCTT
>NZ_LWGJ01000543.1:0-974 GCF_001635845.1 Oleiphilus sp. HI0132
TGGCGTGCGTACTTCATGACTCATGCTGGCCAGGAACTCAGACTTAACTTTCAACGCATTTTCGGCAACGGCTTTTTCTTCTTGAAGGGCTATTTCACGGAATTCTAGTTCTTGTGCGTAATCAGATAATTTTGAGGCTGAAACTTTGACCTCTGAAAGATCCTCGATACAAATAAAGGCTCCGAGGACTTCGTTATTTTCGCCAAAATCAGGATGGTAATTCGCTTTGCAATGCCTTATACCGTTAACGGTCGCCATATCTGTTTCCAAGTGACAGGACGTCCCGCTTAGAGCCTTTTTAATGTAGGGTTGAGTCCGTTCGTAAATGGCTTCACCCAAGGCTTCAGAAATTGCTTTACCCTTATAGGTGCTAGTATCACGGCCGCTCCAGCGACTATAGTTCTTGTTAACGAACTGAAAGCGCTCTTGTGCATCAATGTAGGAAAGTAATACGGGGACACCGTCGGTGATGCCATCGATAATACGCCGGGTTTCGTTTACCTCCTCAGCGCGTTTGGCTATGTCTTTGGCAAGAGCATTATAGCGCTTAACCAAAGTGCCTAACTCATCCTCGCTTTGGTAGCTTAAGGGAGAATTTAGGCCGTTACTTTGTTGCTGGTGTAGCTCTTCGGTAATGCTTTCCAAGGGCCTAATCAAGGTTCTACGCTGGTTGAGATAGGCTGTAGCCGCAAGTAGGGTAATTCCCCCAGCACAGAGTAGAAATAAGCTAAAGAGAAATGTCTTGGTTTCTTTAAATGTCGGTATATTATGAAATTCCATAAATACCTCGTAAGGGCGCACGCGATTAAGCTCTGGGTTCAGTAGTTTGATGCGAGCATGATGAAAAAAACCGTCATCGCTAATTTGATGATTCTGGTTTTGTCCATTTGTGATGAAACGCTTCTAGGTTTCTAATTGGGCATTGTCGAGTGAATTATGAACATTTTGGCCAATATTTTCTTCTTGGCTGTCTG
>NZ_LWGJ01000544.1:0-13906 GCF_001635845.1 Oleiphilus sp. HI0132
TGCTGAGCCTGAGATCGTTATTCGCAATGAGGATAACAAAACTTTTTACGAATATCGTGTGAATGGCGTTCTAAAAGAAATTAAAGTCGTTCCAAAGATTGGCCCTACTTATTATTTAGTGCCTCAGGATGGCAATGCCTGGATCCGCGAAGATCGCTCACAAGTCCTTGTGCCTAGCTGGGTATTGTTCGAGTGGTAGCACTTCCCTCTTAACGTCCTCCTTGCCAAGCCCAACAATTTATTTGCGTTAATACCTTTGCTTAGTATGAATATTCTAATTTATCAGCGTATCGTTGGTGGTGAATTAAGAATTTGTGGAAATTAAATCCACAGCGCTGAGATACTTACAGAGAAAAGGATACTATCATGGGCACTATCAAATCTTACCAAGAGCAAGTTCAAGACATCGTTGAAAAAGCAATCGCTACTGTTGAAGAGCAGCACAAAGCACTTGCAGCTGCATCTTTCGAGTACATCGAAAAGCTATACAAGCTAGACACTGTAAAAGCTAAGCACGACGAAGTTTCTGACATCGCTTATAGCAAAGCACGTGAAGTAAACAAGATCGTTGCTGACTACGCTTCAGACATCATCTCTAAAATCGAGAAAGAAGAAGCAGCTCCAGCAAAGAAGGCACCAGCTAAAAAAGCAGCAGCTAAAAAAGCACCAGCTAAAAAAGCAGCACCAAAGAAAGAAGCTGAAACAGCTTAGCTTACTCTAGAGTTTTAAAAACAACGCTGCTATACCAACCCCTTTAGCAGCGAAGTTTCACCCGCCCTGTTTATCAGATACTAATCTAATTAAACTTGGTGGGTATTTTTTTGCCTCAAAATCCAGGCAGCAAATTTCAACGCTGCTTTGCAAGATGGCCAAGAATATGGCGAGATAACTCTTCGTATTTTTCTTGAATAACCCAGTGGCCCGCTTCCATCTCAATAACCTCATACTCAGCACTAACCAAGTCACGCGTACCCACAACCCCCGAGCGCTTTAACGCTACATCCTGATTACCCCATATAAAAGTCGTTGGTACATCAACTTGTCCAATGTTTAAACCGACATCAAATGCTGGAAAGTTTGCGCGATACCAGTTTAAAGCGCTCGTTAGTGCATGCTCTTGTTTGAGGATATTTAAGTAGTGTTCAGTTTCTGCATCCTCATGACTAGTCCAAACAGCTCGCAATTTTTCATAATCATTTTGAGCTAAGACATATTCGGGTATGGTCTTTTTCTGAAAGAAGCGAATATAGTCACTTGATTCGTATTGATCCGGATCTTCTCTGTAGGCCTTTCCGAAAGAATCAATATGAGGCACTGAAATAGCCACATAACTGATCACACGATCGGGATAGTCAGCCGCGAGCTTCCAACCCACACCAGCACCCCAATCATGGCCCACTAAGTGAAATTTCTTTATCCCTAGATTATCAGCAATCTGTAACACATCAGAAACCAGGTAATCTAATTCATACGACTTAAGCTCGCCAGGTCTAGCGTCTGAACTATAGCCACGCTGGTTGGGGGCAATAGCGTAGTAATCTTTGGTCGCAAGCTCATCCATAAGCTTATCCCACATAACCGCAGACTCAGGAAAGCCATGAAGTAATATAACCGGCGTATTTACCTTATCGCCACGAACATTTACCGAGAATTTCATGCCATTGGCATCGACTGTTAAATAGCCTTCAGGGTCCCACTTTGGCAGGTCACCTTTAGCAAGGCGCTTTACATACAAGAAGCTTACACTGACAACACATATCAGCAGACCCAAAACAGTTAGCGCGGCTTTTTTTCTAATTCTCATAATCAACCTATCTTAAGGAACTCATATAACCTTACCCACAAAGAACAAACACTCTGTGAGATGGACATTTATTTGGTCAGTTAGAGTAATGCCAATTCAGACTTAAAGAGAGCCACAATAATGAGAAATGAATCTTACCGGTGGGTAAATTACCTAGATTGAAGCCTTTCAATAATGCCCATCATTTTATATGTCAGGAGTGCTGCCGAAAATTCGTAAGCATGAAAGCCTTTGATTGGTGCGAACTCGGTAATATCGAAACCGATGATTTCGCATTGTTTTGCGACTGACTCAAATAAGGACAATGTTTGATACCAGCCAAGCCCACCTGGCACGGGCGTGCCTGTTGAGGGAAATACGGAAGGGTCCATGCCATCAATGTCTAGCGTAAAGAACACTTTGCTCGGGAAGTTATCAGGCAAATCTATTTTTTGGATATTTTGGGGCACTAAAATGTCCGCATCGATATGACGTACACCGTGTGCTTTGCGAGTCCGCATTTCTTCTTCGCAGTACGCGCGAATACCCAGCTGAAATAAAGGGACACCCAAATCAACGATGCGTTTCATTACGGAGGCGTGGCTATACGGGTTGCCTTCGTACGCTTCGCGCAAGTCGGCATGGGCATCGATTTGCACCACACCAAAGTCATCTATGCCAGCATCCAGAAGCCCTTTAATAATGCCATAGGTCACCGTATGTTCGCCGCCTAAGCCAATAGGGAAACCACCGCGCTCAATTATATTTGTTGTGGCAAGTGCGATGTTTGCAATGACTTGCTCTGCACTTCCTGCCATGTCGACAGGAGGGTGAGTATAAATACCTTTCGTACTAGGATTACTTGTACCGTCCCAAGTTTCAAGCTGCCAGGAAGCTTCTAAAATAGCCGCTGGACCTAAGCCTGTGCCGCCGCCGTAAGAAACAGACTCCTCATAGGGTATGGGCAAAATATGAAAAAAGGCGTCTTCAGGTTTAGGGTGTTTAAACTCTGAACCTAAAAAAATGGGATAGCCAGGCGCTGCGAGTTGGTCAAATTCGTTTGTGTCTAAATCCATGCTCTATGCCCCTTATGATAAACGGTTTTTGAAGTCGTCATAGCCGAACTCTTTGACTATTCGAAGCGTATCAGTTTCTGAATTCCAGATCGCGATAGCCGGTAAACCAATGCCATTAAAGGTATTGGTTTTGACCATGGTGTAATGTGTCATGTCGTCAAACATCAGTCTTTGGCCAATGCTTAAGGGCTCTTGAAAACTGTAATCGCCCATGACGTCACCCGCTAAACAAGTCTGCCCGCCTAAACGATAGTTATAAGTAAATTCATCACTTGCTCCGGCACCAAAAATATCAGCTCGATAAGGCATTTCAATTGTATCAGGCATATGACAGGTGGCAGAGGTGTCCAGAATCGCAAGATCAACAGTATTGTAGGTAAGGTCTAGTACCTCTGATACTAATACTCCTGTGTGAATTGCAATGGCTTCACCTGGCTCTAAATAAACTTGCAGTTGGTAGCGATCTTGAAATAGTTTGATGCGTTCGATCAAAGCGCCAACGTCGTAGTCTGGATGGGTAATATGATGTCCGCCACCAAAATTCACCCATTCAAGCCGAGGTAGAATGTCAGCAAATTGTTTTTCAATTTCGGCAAGTGTTCTATCAAGCGCGTCAAAACCTTGTTCGCATAAGGTATGAAAGTGTAAACCGCTTATACCATCCAGGCTACAATCTTTAAACGCCGATCTTGGAATCCCCAGACGTGAGCCTGGCGCACAAGGGTCGTAGATCGGTGTTGTGCCCTCGGAGTGCAAAGGGTTGATCCTTAAACCGAACTCTAAGTCAGGCCGAGCCTGTTTGGCTCGTTTGGCATTCTCTTTAAATCGCTCCCACTGACCGAACGAGTTGAACACGACGTGTTTCGAGATTGCCATAATCTCTTCTAAGTCATGCTCAGTGTAGGCGGCTGAAAAGGTATGAACCTCTTGACCCAAGTCTTTGCCACCGAACTCTTCATAGCCTAAACGTGCCTCGTGCAAACCACTGGCACAAGTGCCTACCAGGTATTTGTTGATAAGCGGCGCGAGGCTAAACATAGAGAAAGCCTTAAGCGCCAATAATATTTTGGCGCCCGACTTTTCCTGTACCTCGTTCAGTATTTTAAGGTTCTTTTCTATTGCGACTTCATCCACGACAAAGCAAGGAGAAGGCACCCGTGCTGGGTCGAACGCTTCAAAGGTTTTTGCTTTAACCATGCCTATTTCCTACCAACGTCTAAGCAAATAGAACTAAGCATTAGATCAAATCAAACCCTGGGTTTTCAATGACTTTCCACGATAAGCCATAGGCATTCATATCACTCATAAAGGCGTCTGGATCAAGCTGCTCCATATTCCAGACACCGGGCTTCATCCAATGGCCTTCGATCATCATTTTCGCACCAATCATCGCTGGAACTCCTGTGGTATACGAGATCGCTTGAGATTGAACCTCTTGGTAGCAGTCTTGATGATCTTTGACGTTGTACAAATAAACTGTTTTCTCTTTGCCATCTTTAAGGCCACGGACCACACAACCGATGCAGGTTTTACCCTTAGTGCGAGGGCCTAGAGTAGACGGGTCTGGTAGCAAGGCTTTCAGAAACTGGATAGGTACAATTTCCTGGCCTTGGAATTCAATCGGCTCAATTCCTGTCATCCCAACATTCCCTAAGACCTCTAGGTGTTTGAGATAGCTATCGCCAAAACTCATCCAAAATTGCGCACGCTTAATTGAAGGGTAGTGCTTGGTTAAGGACTCAAGCTCTTCATGATACATTCGGAAAATATTGTAGGTGCCTACGCCATCTGGGCAGGTGAAGCTCTGCTGTGTCGACATGGCAGGCGTCGCTACAAACTCACCATCTTCCCAATGGCGGCACTCTGCGGTGACTTCTCTAATGTTGATTTCAGGGTTGAAGTTTGTCGCGAAGGGGTAGCCGTGATCACCACCGTTTACATCGATAATGTCAAGATAGTGGATCTCATCGAAATAGTGTTTGGCAATATAGGCAGTAAACATGTTGGTTGCACCTGGGTCAAACCCTGAGCCCAGCAATGCCATCAAGCCTGCTTTCTCAAAACGTTCTTGATATTCCCACTGCCATTTATACTCGAATTTTGCCGTATCTAATGGTTCGTAATTCGCCGTATCAAGGTAGTGAACACCCGCTTCCAAGCAGGCATCCATGATCGTCAGATCCTGATAAGGCAAGGCAACATTAATGACCATAAACGGTTTAACTTTCTCTAAGAGCGCGACTAATTCAGGAACCTTATCGGCGTCAACCTGAGCCGTTTCGATTGTCCGCTGATAGTTTTCTTGTATCTGCTTGGCGATTGCTTTGCACTTAGATTCTGTCCGGCTAGCAAGCGTAATCTCGGTAAAAATATCGGGTAATTGAGCGCATTTTTGCGCAACGACTTGACCGACGCCACCAGCGCCGATAATCAATACTTTTGCCATAGTCATAGTCCTGTTCTTTCAGTTGTTACAATAATCTTATTCAATAATATAGCCTTAGCTAAGCGCTATTACGGCTCAATGTTCTCTCTCGTAGTAGGTGTAACCTTGCATACTCGAGTTAAAGGTTTTGATCATCTGCTGACGCTCTCGTGCTGTAATTCGTCCTTCTTTTACCGCTCTCTCAGCCGTATTTCGGTAGTTGAGCATCATATTTTTAGGTTGATACTCTACATAGCTGAGTACGTCAGATATGGTGTCTCCATGAATTTCTTTAACGAAATCAAAGCTGCCATCAGCGTTCAGACGCACGCTGACGACATTAGTATCGCCAAACAAGTTATGCAGATCACCTAAGGTTTCCTGATAAGCGCCGACCAGAAACACCCCCAAGTAATACTCTTCACCTTCTTTAATCGGGTGTAATGGGAGTGTTTTTGCTGTGCCGAATTCGTTGATAAATTTATCAATTTTTCCATCGCAGTCACAGGTTATATCCGCCAGCACTGCCTGACGTGTTGGCGTCTCATGCAGCCTGTGAATTGGCATAATCGGAAACAGTTGATCAATCGCCCATATGTCTGGCAGCGATTGAAATAGGCTAAAGTTTCCATAGTAGATATCTGCCAACGATAGCTTAAGGTCTTCCAGGTCTGGTGGCGTTTTATCCATTGTATCTAACAGGTCTGCGATACAATGAAGAACATCGAGAAATAAGTTTTCTGCGATTGATCGCTCTCTTAATGAGAGCTGCCCACGCTTGAATAAAGCACGCACTTCATCACGATAAAAATGCGCATCGTTATAACACTCCTGTACTCGCCGTGGCGATAGGTAGTCTTTTATCTCACGAATCTTTGTGAGTAGTTGATGCTCCTCAGGCGATGGTTCGGGCAGACTGATTGGTTCAAAAATATTGGTATCTAGAATATTGAACAGCAGAATTGAAGAGTAAGCGACAGTTGCTCGCCCAGATTCCGTGACAATCGTTGGGTGAGGAATATTATGGTCGTCCAAGGTTTGCTTGAGAGTATCGACAATATCTTCACAATATTCTTCAAGCGTGTAGTTACGACTTTTATCGTCATTGCTTTGTGCGCCGGTATAATCAACCGCTAAGCCACCACCCAAATCTATATGGGTTAATTCTGCACCCTCACTCATTAGGTCAGTAAAATAGCGGCAGGCTTCTACGACACCACTTCGAATATCATGAATGCTGGGGATTTGTGAACCTAAGTGGCAGTGCAATAATTCGAGGCAGTGCAGCATGTTCTCTTGCTTTAGCTTATCAACCACATCGATAAGTTGTGTGCTAGTTAGACCAAACACACTGCGATCACCGCTCGTTGAATTCCAATGCCCACTGACTTGAGAGGTCATTTTCACCCGCACACCAATGTGGGGTTGAATGTTCATTTGGCGGCTCAATCTTATAATAATGGGCAGCTCGGTTAAGGTTTCAATCACAAAAAAGCATAGGAAGCCCAGTTTGGTTGCTTGTAAACCAAGCTCAATAAACTCTTCATCTTTATAGCCGTTACAGATAATCAAACTGCCCGGCTCTTCAAGTGTCGATAGCGCAGCAATCATTTCAGGTTTACTGCCGACTTCAAGGCCATGCTTGAAACGAGCACCAAAACTGGCAATCTCTTCAACAACCTGCGCTTGTTGATTTACCTTGATCGGATAAACACCCCGATAAGGTGATTGATAGTTTAACTTTTCTATCGCCTCAGCAAAGGCATCATTTAGGCGCTTAATTTGAGCATCTAGAATATTTTCGACTCGCAACAAAACCGGCATCTGAAGGTCCCGATCGATCATTCCTTCTACAATGTTCATCAAAGGAATAGAGACATTCAAGGTTTTCGCCGTGACACAGCCTTCATCAGAAACTCCGAAGTAGTCATTACCCCAGTGATCTATACCGTACCGGTCGATGTTCTGCTTAATTTTACTCGGTTTATCTTGTTGCTGATCCAATACTAGCTCCTGAATCGTTGTTATCGTTTGATGCGAAGAAGTCGACTTACTCGCTTTCAATAGTTGGTAGCTGTCTCTTCCACTTAAGCTTCTTCTCTATCGAAGATATAACCATGCCAGCGATATCTTTACGTGTCGCTGTCTCAATGCCTTCAAGACCTGGGGAAGAATTCACCTCAAGCAATAACGGACCGGAATCAGACCGTATAATATCAACGCCAGCAACCTGAAGACCTAATACTTTAGCAGCCTTCACTGCTAATGCTCTTTCTTCTTTGGTTATTTTTACGATTGACGCCGACCCGCCTTGATGGATATTCGCTCTGAACTCACCAGGGGCTGCTGAGCGCTCTATTGAAGCAACAACTTTTCCATCAATAACAAAACATCGTAAATCTTTGCCATTTGCCTCTTTAATAAATTTTTGCACAAGCAAGTTAGCCCTCAAAGACTTGAAGGCGTTGATAACACTTTCTGCTGCTTTTTTTGTTTCGGCCAGAACGACACCTCGCCCCTGTGTGCCTTCAAGAAGTTTCACGATCAAGGGTGCGCCGCCCACCATTTCAATGAGGTCATTTGTGTCTATTGGTGAGTTAGCAAAACCAGTCGTTGGAATATTGATGCCACTCTTGAGCATGAGTTGCAAAGAGAACAGTTTGTCTCTGGACTGTGAAATTGCAGCTGAGGAGTTCGTTGTATAGATCCCCATGCTTTCAAATTGGCGAGCTAATGCGGTTCCGTAAAATGTCACGCTAGGTCTTATTCTTGTAATGACAGCATCCAAATCATTAAGTATCGTTCCTCCGCGATAATGCGCTTCAGGTTCCAGTGCATCCAGTTTCATATAGCATTGCTTAACATTGAGGAAAACCATTTCATGGCCTCGCTCTTCGCCAGCCTCCAGTAATCTCTGGTTGCTATACAGCTCTTCATTGCTTGCGAGCAGGGCGATCTTAAGACCACTCTTTTCAGGTTCCTTTTTTCCATAATATCCATCGATTGTTTCTTGTGAAATTGCACCCATCAAGTCTTCTTGTTCAGGGTCAACAAGCATCCGGCCTACCATAGCTTCTCTCCCAAGAAGCATTCTGAAACCCATGGAGTCTCTATTAGCAAGCGTTAACTCTACTTCCCAAATCATTTCACCAATTTTTAGTGGCGCTTGCACAACAAAACGGGTTTCTGAGACGCCACTAGAGCTTTTAACAACTCGCTTGTCTATGATCGGGCGCTCACACCTGATAACTGTACGGCGATTATTCTGAAGCGGGTGCACTTCAAAACTCACCCATGCAGCCCCATCTCTACGAAATTGCTGAATGTTGAAAGCATGAATAGACGATGTTTTTGCCCCCGAATCCACACGCGCTTTTATGGCCGGGATTCCTAGCTCGGGAAATGCGCACCACTCCTCGCTACCAATGACTACTTTGTTATCGCTTGGTGACATAGGTGACTCCGGTGTGCGAATAGGTTGAATATAAAAGACGTATAGCGTTACTGGTGAGGGAACGGAATCACTAATCAGTGGATTCAGTTTCCTCAGGGTCGCATGTTTGCCAAATACCATCACTATCTTGATAGGAGCCGTATTGAGCGCATTGCTCTTCTTTAGTTTGAGGTTCTTCTGCGAGAGAAAAGTTCGGAATCAACATAGGTATGACCAAGGCCAGAACAGCGATGAACTTATTCATATTCATGTTCATAATTTCCTGATAAATAAAAATTATCGATTAGTAAATTAGATCCCCTTATTGAGAAGGCCTAATCGCTTAAGTTGCTGTCATCATCATAAGATGAAAAATCTACTGATGAAGAAGGCTGGGCGCCCATAGAAATGTGTAAGCGCTGCCTTTGATTGCTTACTTCTAAGAAGCGTTTCCACGCTCTTTCATGAATGCTAGAGGCCTCTTTTTTCCCCATAAAAACGGATACAAACTCTTTCTCTTCATCACACCTAGGCTTTAGCTCTCCGCCATAGAGAGCCTTGTATGACTTACCATAATCTTCGAGTAATTGTGCTTGTTCTTTAGTAAAGTGGCCGCTTCTTGCTATTCCTTTTGGAAAATGCTCTATAGCCCAAAATTTACCCGTTGTGTGGAATGCTTGTTTATTAGCCATATTTTTGCCTAATATAATCTAACCATCTTATTTCGCGCGATTATGCTTTCAATCGATTTATGCTGTAAAATGAACTTTTTTTCTAATTACGATAAATATTTTTAATCGATATGAATACAGATCTTCTGCGCACTTTTATGGAAGTTTCCAAGACTCGACACTTCGGGAAAGCAGCAGAAAATCTTTGCTTAACCCAATCTGCTGTAAGCTTTCGAATTAAGCAGCTGGAAGAAAGTGTTGGAATGAGTTTGTTTACGCGCGAGCGTAATAACATACTATTAACCCCCTCGGGCGAACGTTTATTACCCCATGCTGAAAATGTACTCACATCGTGGCAGTCAGCACTACAGGATGTAGGTGCGGCTGGCCAGCTGGATATGCAGATCGCTTTGGGCAGCACCTCAAACCTCTGGGACACTTTTCTACAGTCACTTTTACCAAAAGTGGTCGATACCTTTGACGGTTTAAACATTCGGACTGAAATTAGCAGTCCTCAAGATTTGACGAGGGCCTTGTTAGGTGGACGTATCGATATAGCTGTTTTACTAGACCCGCCAAGTGTTACGGAATTAGTTCTCACTAAAATTGGCAAGGTCGAGTTAATGTTTGTATCTGACCAAAACTGGGCTGCAACTGAAGAGCTTGCCAAAACTAAACATATTTTTGTTGACTGGGGAACATCTGTAAATGTCCTTCAAGCTCGCCTCTTCAATCAACCACACACACCGATTCTACATACAGGACAAACTCATATAGCCTTGGAATTTCTAATGACATACGGTGGGGTAGCTTTATTACCAAAGGTACTCGTTGAACAGTTTGTTCAATCTAAGCAGTTATTCCCTATTCACGGTGCCGAGTCATTTGTAAGGGAAGTTTATGCTGTTCATAGTGATGCGTCGCAAAAACAAGATATCGTTTCATCCGTAGTTGATTTGCTAAAAGAAGAAGATCTAAAGCCAGCGTTTGTGTGATCTGAGCACCCAATGGAAAAATTCACCTTTAAATTAATTAACCAGTACGAGGGGCGTAGAAAGCTCGTAAGCAGACATTACCGAGCGCCATAAGAATAAGCGACCTTGTATGGCGATAATTTTAATTACAGTCTAATATTCATTTAATGGATGCTTTATAAATAATAACCCATACCTTTCTAATTCTGCGGATACTTGATGTTTTTAAAAGAATCTACTGTAACTCTTTGGCTTTCAAAGCTTGCTAGCGGAGAAGTGACAGAAACAAATGCCCCAGCATGGCTGTTACCGTTCGTAAAAAACGAGTCTGACGCCGATCTTCTTAAAATCGCCGACAAGACAGTTGATTCGGCAAAAGTGGTATCAAGGTTTGGACGTGAAGGTTTACAGCTAAACAGCCGGTTAGATGAGGTTGTATCCGAATCGATTCAACTAGCGAGCGCTATCGAAGAAATGTCTGCTACCGCGCAAGAAATAGAGTCACTTGGTCAACAGGTACTTGAGCGTGCCCAGCATACATGCGATGAGGCTGGTAGAGGCAGTGACGCCCTTAGTTTACTTGTTCAAAAACTAGACTCAATTGAATCATCTATCAAAGATGTTGGGCGTAATGCCGAAACTTTTGTTGAACAAACTAAAAGTATCATTCAGTTGACGACTACTGTTAATGAAATCGCTGATCAGACGAATTTACTCGCGTTAAACGCTGCTATTGAAGCCGCACGAGCAGGAGAGTTTGGACGCGGATTTTCCGTAGTCGCCGATGAAGTGCGTGGACTCGCTCACCGCAGTGCTGAAGCAGCGAGTGAAATTCAATCTATTGTGAGCGGTGTAGTAAATGGAGCTAATGATGTAGAACGCATCGTAGGAGAAACTATTGGTGTACTAGAAGACTCTCATCAAGACCGAAAACAGTTAGTTCAAACAATTTCTGATGCTCAAACCGCTGCTACAGAAAATGTTGATGCAACAGCTCAAATTGCCTCAGCAGCAACAGAGCAAGCTTCCGTAGCACAAGATATGGCAAGAGGTGTGCAAAATACCGCTGATGGCATTAATGAATCATTCACCATTTTCAAAGATATGTATAAAAATGTCGAATATCTACGTGACCTGCAAGTAGAGTGTTTGAGCTACTTTGATGTAAGCAACGATGATGTACTGCTTCGCATGGCCAAGAGTGACCATATTGTGTGGGTAGATAAGGTTATCCGTTTTGCATTATTTGGACAAAACAGCGTACAAGAGAGTGAGCTAAAAGATCATACCCAATGTCGCCTTGGGAAATACCTAATGTCTGATAAAGGACAGCAGCTAAGTTCCAAGAGTCGCTTCAAAGAGCTTTATGAAGATGTTCATCCGAAAGTACACGCTAAGGGCATAGAAATCTATAAGGTCGCACGAGCAGGCGCTGAACCATTATCTCTGCAGGGTGCAGTTGAAGAGCTTATTGGCTTATCAGATAGCGTATTGGATATTCTTAATGAATTTATCCAGCACCGTTAGAATTTCTTAGACCTTGCAATATTACCTCTGTTTCAGAAGGTGAAAAACAGCCCGCCAATATGAGGCTTGTGGCGCTTCGAAATGCTTGCTTTAGATCTCGCCGGCAATGCTAGGTTTAGGTCTGCTTTCAAAAGCAAAAAAAGTGGCGTATTAATCATAGCAACAAATTTAGCGACGCTAAGCTTCATCTATTTTTTTGCACAACTGCAAATTCAAAGCTTAGCTAAAGCACTATTTCTCTAGCTTCAAAAGCACCCTGCGATTCAGCTCTTGCGCCTGAGCCGAGTCTTCTTTTCTGGCTGGTCTAGAGTCACCATAGCCTTTAGCACTGATACGAGCTTCTGCGACTCCCTCAGAAATAAAGAAGTCCATTAAGGTTTCCGCGCGTCTTTCGCTTAGTTCCTGCTCGGAGGTGATTTCGCCATACAAGGATGCATAGCCATTTGTGTGAACCTCAATAACAATTGGCTTTGCTTGCTTTCGAAGCTCTGGTAGCAAGCTATCCAAAATAGACGCCCCTGAACGAGCCAAGTCATAAGACCCTGCATTAAAAAGAACACGAGAACTAAGTTGCAAGCTTAGGTAGGGTTCAGAATCTTCTATTTGAACATGCTGTTTTAAGTTTCCTGTATTGATAAGCGTGGCGAGTACTGAAGCATCAAGTTCGCCACCCTCTTGGCCAATACCGGTCAAATCCATCAGTTCATCAGTGAACACAGACAAATCAGCAGGCTTCTCAACAGGCGCCAAAACAGGTGCCTGCACTGAGCGAAACGTTAAATACAGCAATAAGCCCAGCGCTAGCATGAGCAGGAATAAATCAACAAATATGGAAGAGTTCGAGCCTTGCTCAGACACACCTTCACTTGATTGAAACTTAGCAAGTCGAAGTTTTTCAGACCAAGAGCTTGCGTCCTTCTTCTGAGCCTTCTCTGCGAAGCCATCGACTTTAGATAACATGGCCTTGAAATTATCAGCAGGACGCCTATGGCGTAAGTCTGAATAATTATCTGAGCGATTTAATGCACTACTCATTTACGTTTCTCAAGCAGTAGAAGTTTATTAAGCAGAGCGCTGAAGCCCAAATTTCACTAACATTGGCTTCTTCGAAGCTCGCTTTGGCTTTTTAGTGGTTTGCTGATTAGCTGATAATGCGTTCATGCTTTCGATGTAAGTCATCAAGGTCTCGCGAATCACCGCAGGCGTCCGACGCTCGTGAATCAGAACAATACCTTCTGCAAGCAAGGTAATATGCTGAACCTCTTTTAATCGACGCTGCTCCAGCCTTTCAGCAATCGGTTTGAATACAAAGCTCGCCAGGATTAAACCATAAAAGGTACTAACCAAGGCAAAACCCATAAGGCTTGCCGCCTCAGAAACGGCTCTGCCCTGCTCCAAGATAAAAGCCATATTGAGCAAGGCCAGCACGGTACCGGCAATACCAAAAGTCGGTGCAAGATTCGCCAGGGTGCGGAAGATGCCTATATAGCGCCCTTCATTTAAATTTACCTGGCTAATCTGCCAATTGAGAAGTGAAAGAATATCGTCGCTTGGCTGGCGATCCCTGATCATCTGCAGCCCCTTTTTCAAAAAAGGTTTATCCAGTTTTGATAAATCCCGGTCGATCAGGGTGTATTGGTTTCTAAACCAAAGCTGAGCAAAATGAAGAATGATATTGGCTTCGTTTGCCACGTCAGAGTGCTCGGCTTTATTTCTTGGAAAAGCTTGTCGAAATGCGGCAAGGCAATCGTCAAATGAGTGACTCAAGACAGCCCCGGTAAACGTTCCCAAAACCACAAGCAACAAACCTGGAAGGTTCAAAAACTTTAAAGGTTCAAGGCTTGATAAGGCCAGCACCAGAACAAAGGCAGCCAACAGTAATAAAACAAGAGTGCGGCCCGTTAGCTTCTGCCGGGAAAGAGCTTTAAAAGACATGAGATTATTCCATCAATAAATATTTCTAATGGAATATGCATAAACTGCGCCTAATGGTGATTTTGGAAAAAACAAAACCTGA
>NZ_LWGJ01000545.1:0-943 GCF_001635845.1 Oleiphilus sp. HI0132
GAATCACTCACCCACTAGCGATCTTCTCTCATTAAACTACACTTGAGGATCAGTGGTTTAGATATTTCCACTTCTAACAATGGTGATCATTTTGAACGATGGCGACAAAGCCAACAATCAGGGCTACAGCTTGGGTGTAAGGCTTCTAAGAGTTGTCTTTTCACTCTAATTGCTGATTACTTTGGTGATCACTGCTGTACATATGTATAACGAGTACCAGCAACAAAAGTTACGCATAGACCGTAACCTTATTACCTACCAATCGATCTTTGGAAAGTCTATTGCCACAGCTTGGTGGAATTATGATATGGAGCAACTTGAAGCTACGCTCCAGGGGGTATTAGGGCTTGCCGATATTTCAGGAATCCTGCTGATAGATTCAGAATCGAAACAGATTTTCGTCGATGGAAATAGCCCCAAAGAGAACGTAGATAAAGACAGCTGGGCAAATAAGTTCTATCAAGAATTCGAGGTGAGCTACGATGGACGTAAAATGGGTACACTTTACTTGTTTTCAAGCAGAGACATAGTAATAGACCAAGTTAAACACAATTTTCTATTCATTTTGGTGAACGCTGTTATTAAGTCAATTGTGCTATGGATACTCTTTCTGTGGGCGTTTAACAAGTTTCTAGTTAAAGCACTTGATAAGTTTCTGATTAAGATGGAAACAACTGACTTTGACAACATACATGACGATAGGCCAACTCTATCTGCTGAACTCTCACACCCCGGGCTTGATAGCCGTGAATTACGGCGCTTAGATAATGTATTCACATCACTTAAAAAGCGTCTTGATAAATCGAAAAACAACTTGCTTTCGCTTAACTCAAATCTTGAAGACATTGTCAGCAAACGTACGAGCATGCTTAAGCGACAGAGTAGTCTACTAGAAGCAATGAGCAGCCAGGCACGAATAGGCGCATGGGAATATGACATTCAA
>NZ_LWGJ01000546.1:0-894 GCF_001635845.1 Oleiphilus sp. HI0132
GCTTAAATACACTCTTTCTCATTTTTTTCCTATTTTTAGCCGGTGTATCTTCTGCATTGCAGGCCGAAAGTAATACGGCTCAAGCAAGCACGAATAAACTCCTTGTTATCGACCTGCGAGACAAAGATTGGTCTAGCAAACAATCTTTTAGCCTTGACGGCTATTGGAATACTTACTGGAACCGCTTCATTCCACCTCAGGACATCTACAAGACAGAAGAAAGCCCCATTAAATTTCCCGTTCCCGGTGTTTGGAATAAAAACCCCTATCGCTTTGTCGAGAATCAACGCGTTGACACAATGAAGGGTGAGCACATTCAAGAACAGCAGGTAATCTATCCTCCTCTGGGTCTTGCAACGTATCATGCAAAAGTTCTGGTGCCACAGAATTTGGAGCCTATCTATCTCTATATTCCTGACATGCCAAGCGCCTACAAGCTTTACATCAACGGCAATCTTAGCGCCCAAAACGGTAAGCCCGGTTATTATCAGAGCACTGAAACGCCTGAGTTTAGACCCAGAGTAATCAAACTCACCAATCATGCTAGCGAACTAGATATCGTGATTCATCTGTCTAATCACCATTATCGCGAGGGCGGCATATGGTTTAGTCTACGCATGACGGGCGAGGCCGGCCGTTTCAATATGGAGTATCGTCCGATCATATCGGCAGTCTTCTTTGGCTCAATTCTAATTGCAATCGGCCTGTATAATTTTTCATTATTCGCCTTCCGCTCAAAAGAGGTTAGCGCTCTATACTTTGGTCTATTGTGCTTGGCTGTGGGCTTCAGGCGCTTAATGATTGATGAGCGGGTTCTGCACTTATTTGACTGGTTCAGCTGGGCAAGCCTCCAACGCCTTGAGCATTTAAGTTTTTACCTGACGCTTCCTTTCT
>NZ_LWGJ01000547.1:0-791 GCF_001635845.1 Oleiphilus sp. HI0132
TCTAACTAGCAAGAGCCTTCACGACACCACCCCATTCTACTCTAGACAAAATATAGAGACATAAAAAAACCGGTACTTTCCAGCACCGGTTTTTTTGTTTTCTTTAGAACTTTTGGCTCTAAAGAGTTAAGCCATTAGATATCTTCTAAAGACTTAAGTGGGTAGTTTGCAGGAAGTGGACCTTCCGCAGCACCCGTATCGATCGCTGCTTGAGCAACCGCAGTAGATACAATACCCAACAAACGGGAATCTGTCGCTTTTGGAATGATGTACTCTTTACCGAATTCCATTGAATCCACACCGTAAGCGTCTAGAACTTCCTTAGTTACAGGCTCTTTTGCTAGATTAGCAAGTGCTTTAGCAGCAGCCAGCTTCATCTCTTCATTGATAGCTGTTGCACGAACATCCAACGCACCACGGAAGATAAATGGGAAGCCAAGAACGTTGTTTACCTGGTTAGGGTAATCAGAACGACCTGTTGCCATAACAGCATCTGGACGAGATTCTGCAACCACTTCAGGCATGATTTCTGGAACCGGGTTAGCACATGCAAAGATGATTGGGTTTGGAGCCATCTTCTTAATTTGTTCACCAGTCACCATATCAGGACCAGATAGACCCAAGAAGATATCAGCACCGTCTAGCGCATCGTCAAACGTACGCTTGTCAGTATCTACTGCAAACATTGCCTTGTACTGGTTTAGATCATCACGACCAGAGTGGATAACACCTTTACGATCACACATGAAGATGTTTTCTGGCTTCATACCCGCAAGGGTAAGTAGCTTAGA
>NZ_LWGJ01000548.1:0-663 GCF_001635845.1 Oleiphilus sp. HI0132
CTCACTTTGGTCGCCTATTTTAATAAAGACTGGACGCAAGAGGATGGCGGTGAGTTAGTTGTATACAAGGATCAGGATGATCAAGAAGGGCAAAAAGTGCTTCCTAGCTTCGCGACACTGGTGGTCTTTCTTAGTGAAGAGTTTCCGCATGAAGTGCTGCCAGCTAAAAAGGATCGCTACTCGATTGCGGGTTGGTTTCGGGTGAATACTTCTTCGGCGGACCGGGTTGACCCGCCGGAGTAAAACGAAATGAGAGAAAAGTAAAGAAAGGGGACGGAGGGATTATTAATTGACCAGCAGACAAACTTCTCCGTAAACCCAAACTCTGATACTTTCAATGATTCTTAATCCATACGCAAAAAGGAGTTTGCGATGCCGAGAAGAAAAAGGATGTATTTGCCTGACGTGCCCTTTCATATTGTTCAGCGCGGGAATAATCGAGAAGCCTGTTTTTACTCACCTGAAGATTACCAATTTTACTTGCATGTTCTAGGCGAGGTACTGAGCCGTTACAATGTGGCGCTTCATAGTTATGTTTTGATGACCAATCATGTGCATTTACTTATGACAGCTTCAGAGCAAGATGGTATTTCTCAAGTGATGAAGGTGTTGGGTAGCCGTTATGCGCAGTACTTTAATAAGACGTACAAGCGCACAGGAACG
>NZ_LWGJ01000549.1:0-629 GCF_001635845.1 Oleiphilus sp. HI0132
AAAGGCAGCGATATCGAAGGTGAAACGCTGCCTATTATTTAATACAGTGTAAAAGGTTTATCTTAAAAAACCATTTTGTGCCAGAAAGGCCTTATCCAAGTTGCCTTCCGTTTTCTGTTCAGTGACATCAGAAGAGCCTACCTGTAATAGGCGCTCAGCATAACGAGCCATCAAATCAACCTCTATATGAACTGATTGGCCAACCTGATAAGCGTCGATAGTCGTTTCGCCTGCCGTGNGTGGCACAATATTCAGCGAAAAGCCTTCTGCTAACAGCCCGGTTACCGTGAGGCTAACCCCATCAACCGTTACCGAGCCTTTGTTTGCAATATAGCGGCGAATTTCTTCTGGACTACGAATATCAAAACGAATCGAGCGTCCATCCTGCTTTCTGGCAAGCACTTGACCCACACCATCAACATGACCACTTACCAAATGGCCACCTAAACGTGTCGATAAAGTCAGCGCTTTCTCTAAATTAACCTTCGTACCCGCTTGAAACTCTTTGAGATTAGTATGCACCAAGGACTCTGCCGATACGTCTGCAGTAAACCCTTTTGAGTTCAAAGTTACTACCGTTAAGCATACGCCATTTACCGCAATACTATCGCCTAGCTTTACGTCCGACA
>NZ_LWGJ01000550.1:0-714 GCF_001635845.1 Oleiphilus sp. HI0132
ATTTAACTCTGTAAGTGCTAACCCGTTGTTACTATGGTCAGAACTGATCTTTCGCGAGCCTTGTTGCGGCAAAAATATCTGGCTCACAGCTATTCGTATTGGGGAATAGTTGTTTAACATTCGAAGCTAAGGCTGGATCGTTGCTTCTAAAAAACGGGTTTATCTCCAGTTCTGTTTTTAGTGTGGAGGGGATAGTGGATAAGCCACGCTTACGCAAATCGGTGGCTTCTACTAAGTAGTTTTGTAGTGCCTGGTTGTCTGGCATTAGACTCAGTGCAAAATCTAGATTGGCTAATGTATATTCGTGTGCACAGAAGATGCGTGTCGTCTTCGGTAGTAAGCGGATTTTTCCAAGCGAGTTATACATTTGTTCAGCACTGCCTTCGAATAAGCGACCGCAACCACCTGAGAATAGTGTGTCCCCACAAAACAATGCGTCTAGTTGTTCGCAATAGTAGGCATTATGATCAAGCGTATGACCCGGAACGTCGAGGCTTTTGAATTGTAAGCCAAGTAAGCTGATCGCTTCGCCTTCAGACAGTTGCTCATCGATACCTTCAACTTTTGAGTGAGATGAGCCGAAGCTTTTACAGTCATATTGATCTTTAAGTTTTGCCAAGCCTCCCGTGTGATCAGGGTGGTGGTGAGTGATAAGAATTGCTACTAGGTCTAGCCCTTGTGAATTCAAATAATCTTGAGTGTCACTAAATGAGC
>NZ_LWGJ01000551.1:0-955 GCF_001635845.1 Oleiphilus sp. HI0132
CATCGCTTTGATTCGGCACAGCTAATAAATATAGACCTATCTTACCCCGATGACTTTGATTTGAAAGAATACGTTGAAAAGGGAGGGTTCGGCATATTAAATAGCGATAAGATAATTATTTTTGTTGGTCGGTTTCAACTGAAACAAGGGCAGCACTTATTTGAAACACCACTTAGTTCTGATCAGGTTGTAACTATGGAAGCTGATGGCTGGTTTACATTGAAAGCGAGTGTTCCTGACACCATGTACTTTCGTTGGTGGCTATTAAGTTTAGGTGACAAAGTTGAAGTATTAGAACCGAATTGGCTAAAAGACAAAATTGTAGAGACTACTCGTCACACCTTGTCTCTTTATGAGTAAAAAATCTATTTTTCACTACCTGCAGATAATCGTGACGAGTAAACTTCTCTTCGTTAAAGGACTTTACTTTAGTAAGAGGCCCATGACCGATTTATGAGCGCTGTCTCTCACGAAGCATGTACTTTTAGCTCTTTGGCATATGTCTCGAATGAAATAGATAAAAGTCACTCGGATAGAGTCATTCAGGTGACTGGGTATGGCACTTCTAAGACCCCTGCGTAGCCATCAACGGCTTACTTAGGCGTACTAAGCTAAGCGATGGACAAGCCCATCGCATGCTTAACCAACTGTTTCTTGATAAAGCCCTGCTTATTTACAAAGTCCAGCCCTGTATTACGCACCCACCGAAGAAGTGGATCGGGTTGAGCAAATAAACGCTTAAAACCTTCCATCGCGCCCATCATCAATAGGTTATCTGCCTGCCGCTGTCGTTGATAACGTTTGAGCAAGGTGAGATTTCCCGGGTCCAGCTCTTGTTGGTCAGCCAGTATCAGCACCTGACTCAATGCAAAAACATCTTTAAAGCCCAAGTTCACACCCTGACCAGCCAAAGGGTGGATGGTATGCGCTGCGTCACCGATCAAAGCAAGCCCCT
>NZ_LWGJ01000552.1:0-837 GCF_001635845.1 Oleiphilus sp. HI0132
CGTAACGATTTGCTCTGATGGTACCTTTTTCAAAAAACGATCGTTCTGAGCACTCTGCTTGGCATCATTTTGTCTGACAATCTTGATCACTTCCTGGCCAGGTATCGCTGCAAAGCCATGCACCCCCAAGACGGATAAAAACATTTCGTAAACAGCAGATTTATTCATTGAAGCATTAGAAATAACCGTGACCTTACCCTTAACTCGAGGGTCAATAACAAAGCTATAACCTGTTATATCGGCAACCTGACTAACAAATGCTCTGACATCCGCATCCTTCAGATTTACCTTCCAGGTTTGCTCCTCACCGAAGGCACTCCCGCTAAATACCAGCGCGGCACAAACAACCAAGTGCACCAACCTGAGACGGACCATACTGAACATGTTCTTTCCTAATGTAGACTTCATAACAATCACTTTACACTTAAGTCATTTGCATTACTGGGCTTGAGCCCGCAATTTTTTTATCTCAAAGGGTAGTTAATATAAAAGCTGGCGCCATCTCGCATCACTTCTACTTCCAAACTACCTTGCTCATAGAGACTTTTCATTAACTCTTTATCGCGCTGAATATCACCAAGGTTATGACCATTCACCGAGCGTATCACATCACCCTTGTTAAGATTTAGCCCCGACAACATTGGGTTTCCACCTTGGTAAACATACCCCTCTGAAGAAGCTTTCAGCCCAACTGAGCCCAATGCAGCGACAGGATCTTCCTGTAAGCGCTCTGCAGCCTCATCCATAAATTGCTGAGGCGTTTCTACTGATTCCACCCTTGCTCTTCTTTTCGGCTGGGCTTTAACCGGCGTTACCTTAGAAAAACTGCTACTGCCT
>NZ_LWGJ01000553.1:0-211 GCF_001635845.1 Oleiphilus sp. HI0132
GTTGCGCGTAACAGTGGAGCCAGGTGAGCCAACTGGTTTTACCAAAACTGTGCAGATGCTACAAAATATCTATAAGGCCAATGGTGAACTATCGGCAGTTCATCGTTGTGTGGTGGGCTGGATGGACCTTGAAGCGAGAAAGATAATTGAGTTGCCCGAGAAGATTAAAGAGCTGTATTTGATAGAAGCGCTAGTAGAGGTCTGATTCTTT
>NZ_LWGJ01000554.1:0-907 GCF_001635845.1 Oleiphilus sp. HI0132
AAAAGAAAGATAGCACTCGGACCTTTGCCCGAGCAGCGTGAAGACTATAGCCATTATGAAGAGAGTTTTGTTCGCTGGGACCGCATCGTAGGGTTTGGCTTGCTTGTGTTAGTCGTGCTGGTGTTGCTTATCAGTTTATCCACTGCCAACAAGGATGATGCACTTGATTTTGATGAGGCTGAGACACCACTAGATAGCAGTATCAAGGAGCCGAAGATAGCGGTCATAGAAAAAACAGACGATCCTGACTCTGTAAAGCAGGCTTCACCAAAGCCCGAAGTAACGGTGCCACCTTTGGGAGAGTTAAAGCCAGAGGAACTAGCGCAGCTTGTGAGTACACCCAAAGTTGTTGAAGAGCCTAAAGAAATTAAAGCCCCGGCACCTGAAGCTAAGCCTCTTGAGACAGACAGCGATGAAAGCGTTAACGCTCAGCCTGCAGTCAAAATTTCCGAGGCGAGCCCAGCTTCTGTCCTGATTATAAATAGCGCCATAAAAGAAGCTGTGCTGAGCCTAAGTATTAAGAATGATGTTCCAGGAGAACCCTTGCAGCATCGTGTCGTAATGCCTGAATCCGGGCTGATCAAAGTCATCCTGCATACTGAGATGCATGGCTTGCGAGGCGCTACACTCTATCATCACTGGTATCGTGAGGGGGTAAGGCAGGCAAAGGTGAGGATCCCGGTAAATGTTGCTAAACAGAAGTCCTACTCAAGTAAGTTTATTGATAAACATATGCTGGGTGCTTGGCAGGTGAAAGTGTTGGACGCTTCAGGTGAACTTTATATTCTTGCAGACTTTGAGGTTGTTAGCGCAAACTGATGGATATCTTGTTCGGCCTAAAAAAGCTGCTAGGTATGTCGTTAATGTCGGTACCGCTTATCTTGATCGGTTTACTGTTAGCAGGTTT
>NZ_LWGJ01000555.1:0-51478 GCF_001635845.1 Oleiphilus sp. HI0132
TAATGACAGCATCCATGATCATTGGCATCCACTCTAGCACATAGCTTTCCAGCGACAGGTTTTTATGATCTGCGGTTACATCTCCCCAATCAACCAAGTAAACATCATAACCATTCGCTAAAAAATAACGAACAACACTTCTATGCGGCATCAAATCAAATATCATTGATGTTGCGGCTAAAGGCGGCACCAAGATAACGGGCGTTTTGTGTCGCTTTTTCTCTACCTTGATTTTCTCACCCGCGATCTCAATCTCATCATCCTCTAATGGGTGATAATGACGAACTGACATGATGCCATCTTGAAAGATTTCATCGAATGAACTCAAGTTTGAGATATTAAAGTTCTCCGAAAAAGCAAACTGCTCCACACCATTAAGAACAGATAAAAAAACTTTATCTAGCAATCTTAGCTTTTTCTCAACCATCTATAGCTACAACCCTGTTAACAATAAAAAGATATCTCACAGTTATTATCTTAGCCCCACAAATAAAAAAACCCCAGCACAAGCCGGGGTTTCTATAGTAGTACTACTGGCTTCCTAGCCTAAGAACTTGATCATAACGCCCGCAGCAACTGCAGAACCGATAACACCTGCTACGTTTGGCCCCATCGCATGCATCAACAAGAAATTCTGAGGATTATTATCCAGACCAACCTTATTCGATACACGAGCAGCCATTGGAACAGCTGATACACCAGCAGATCCAATCAGAGGGTTAACTTTGTTAGTACTAAATACGTTCATCAACTTAGCCATGATTACACCAGTACCGGTACCTACTGCAAATGCAGCCATACCCAAGAACAAAATACCCAGCGTTTGAAAATCAAGGAATTTGTCTGCACTTAATTTAGAACCAACAGAAAGGCCTAAGAAAATAGTTACGATGTTAATCAAAGCATTCTGGGCTGTATCAGAAAGACGGTCCACAACGCCCGACTCTTTCATCAAGTTACCAAGACAGAACATACCCAAAAGAGGCGCAGCATCAGGAAGACAAAGTGCAACCAGAATCAATACAATAATCGGGAAAAGAATTTTTTCCAATTGATTAACTGTACGAAGCTGAACCATCTCAATCTTACGCTCTTCAGGAGTAGTCAAAGCATTCATAATAGGAGGCTGAATAACAGGAACAAGCGCCATATACGAATAAGCTGCGACAGCAATCGCGCCCAATAGGTGCGGTGCTAGTACACTTGATACGAAGATAGAAGTAGGTCCATCTGCACCACCGATAATACCGATCGTAGCAGCTTCTTCAATCGTAAATGAAACACCACCAATTTGCATACTTGTGAGGAAAGCAGCACCTAGAACGGTACCGAAAATACCAAACTGCGCAGCAGCACCTAGCAAAATAGTTTTAGGGTTAGCCAGCATTGGACCAAAGTCCGTCATTGCACCAACACCCATAAAGATAAGCAAAGGACCAACCATTGAGCCAATTACTACGTTATAGAAGTTTGTCAACATGCCATTAGCGTAACCCGCATCACTAGCAACGTTATGAGCTGCAGCGGCAGTAGCACTATCTGCCATTTTATAAGCGTCTTTAAACGCATATAAGGTCTCTTGCGTCATTTCCTGACCGGCTTCAAAAGGAACTTTCAAAACCTCTGCCAAAGCCATCATTACTTCAGGCTTGTGAAAATGTATCGCATTTTCAGCGGCCGATAAAGCAAGTCCAGCCTCTGGAATATTAGCCAATATCCCGCCCATACCAATAGGCAATAGCAACAAAGGCTCAAAGCCTTTTTTAATAGCCATATATAGAAGACCGAGACAAATAACGATCATCGAGAACTGGCCGATAGAGATATTATAAAGACCACTACCGGTCCATAAATTAAGTATATTTTCCATTGTCAGACTACCCTTATAAGGTCATCAAAGTATCGCCAACGGCAACTGAGTCGCCAACAGAGACACTAATCGTTCCAACAGTACCCGCTCGTGGTGCACGTACTTCTGTTTCCATCTTCATTGCTTCAAGAATCAACAGCAAGTCACCCTCTTGAACAACTTGACCAGGCGTTGCAACAACCTTAAAGATGTTACCTGCTAACGGAGCTGGAACCGGATCACCACCACCCGCAGGAGCAGCCGCTGCTGGCGCACCACCAGAAGCCTGTAAAGGAGCACCACCAGTAACTGGAACCATACCTGTGATATCACCGCCTTCCTCAACTTCAACAACGTAAGACTGACCGCTAACGTTAATGGTATAAACTTCCTTACCACCCTTAGCTGCCGCTTTTACGTCATCTTCACTTGGAACCGGCTCAAATGCATCTGCATTGTCACGATTCTCTAGGAACTTAAGACCAATCTGAGGGAACAGAGCATAAGTCAGAACATCATCGACCGTCTCATCAGCAAGCTTGATACCTTTTTCGCCAGCAAGTTTCTTAACTTCCTCAGTCAACTTGTCCATTTCTGGCTCAAGCAAGTCTCCTGGTCGGCAAGTAATTGCTTCACCACCATCTAAAACGCGATCCTGTAGCTCTTTATTATAAGGAGCTGGAGCCGCACCGTATTCACCTTTAAGAATACCCGCAGTCTCTTTAGAGATTGATTTATAGCGCTCGCCAGTCAATACGTTCAGAACCGCTTGGGTTCCAACAATCTGAGAAGTAGGTGTTACAAGAGGAATATGACCAAGATCTTCACGAACACGTGGAATTTCTTCTAGCACTGCATCAAATTTGTCTGCAGCACCCTGCTCTTTCAACTGGTTTTCCATGTTGGTCAACATGCCACCAGGAACCTGGGCAATCAGAATTCGCGAATCAGTACCACGCAATGAACCTTCGAACTTAGCGTACTTCTTACGAACCTTACGGAAGTAAGCAGCAATCTCTTCAAGAAGCTTCATGTCCAAGCCAGTATCACGACCAGTACCTGCCAATGCCGCAACCACACTTTCAGTCGCAGTATGGCCGTATGTCATTGCCATTGAAGAAATAGCCGTGTCAACACGGTCAATACCTGCTTCAACCGCTTTAAGAATTGTCATATCTGACAAGCCAGAAGTCGCGTGTGCATGTAATTGAACTTCTAGATCAGTCTGAGCTTTCAAACGCCCAACCAACTCAGAAGCAGCATAAGGCGTTAATGTACCGGCCATATCTTTAATAGCGATAGAATCTGCACCCAAGTCTTCAATCTGCTTCGCTAAGCTAACCCAGCTTTCCAAAGTATGTACAGGACTTGTTGTATAGGAAAGCGTTGCCTGAGCATGACCGCCGTTTGCTTTAACAGCTTTAAGCGCACGATCCAGGTTGCGAGGGTCGTTCATCGCGTCAAAAACACGGAATACCTCAACACCATTTTTTACAGCACGCTCTACGAACTTATCAACAACGTCATCAGCATAATGTCTATAACCTAACAGATTTTGACCTCGCAACAACATTTGCTGCGGAGTATTAGGCATGACTTTCTTCAATTCTCTGATACGATCCCATGGATCTTCACCAATAAATCGAATACAGGAGTCAAATGTAGCGCCACCCCAAGATTCAAGTGACCAATAGCCTACCTGATCTAGCTTTTCAGCAATTGGCAGCATATCGTCAATTCGCATACGCGTTGCTAATAAAGATTGATGTGCATCACGAAGTACGACATCAGTGATTCCGAGTTTTTTGTTCGAATCCGTCATTTTCTATCAAGCCTTCTGTTAAAGGTTCAAATTTTATTCACGCTCACTTCTTGTGGTCTGAGCGATATTTGTCTACTGCAGCAGAGAGTACTGCTAACAGTTGCGCATCATTAGATGCTTGAGTTACTGGCGATGCAGCTGGAGCTTTAGGCTCAGGTGCTGGCGCATATTTCAAAATCATTTTTGACATGAACGATGTAGCAAAAACTAAGATCGTCAAAAATACAAAAACGAATCCCATACCCACCAACATCAAGTTTATTGCTTCAGACATTAAATCAGTCATATTCTGACTACCTAATCAATTTGTTGTTGATAACAAGGAAATTATCCTAAAAACCACCCAAATGTAACACATGTTACTAGGCGAGCGTAATGTACCTTTTCTAGCGTTTGTAGGCAATACGATTTAATACAATTTTTAACTGTATAGTAGGGATATTAAATTAACAGAAGCGTTAAATAAGATAGGTTTAAAGGAGAAATAATATGGCACGGCTGGCAGGATTCGAACCTGCGACCAACTGGTTCGAAGCCAGTTACTCTATCCAGCTGAGCTACAGCCGCATTAGATGCTGATCAAGAATGTTTTAAAGTGGCGCGGCTGGGAGGATTCGAACCTCCGACCGCCTGGTTCGTAGCCAGGTACTCTATCCAGCTGAGCTACAGCCGCTAAACTTTAAAACTGCCATCCTAATTTAAATGGCGGAGAGAGAGGGATTCGAACCCTCGATGAGTGTTACCCCATACGCCCTTAGCAGGGGCGCGCCTTCAGCCTCTCGGCCATCTCTCCTCAAGACGCGGCGTATATTAACACATTTATTTTAAATGCCAACACCGCATTGAATTATTTTTTAAAAAACATCAACTTGTGTATTTTTTAACCACAAATTAGTCGTCAGACTGCTGCGCTTCAGACTTTTCTTTCTGTATACGCTGATAGATCTCTTCACGATGAACAGAGACATCTCTAGGCGCGTTCACACCAATACGCACTTGATTACCCTTTACACCTAATACGGTAACAGTAACGTCATCACCAACCATTAAAGTCTCACCTACTCGACGAGTCAATATAAGCATTCTTAGCTCCTTTTATTATGCAATATTCATCCAAAAAAGCTTCTTACTGCCACCTCAAAAGAGATAACAACGAGCACTTAAAGAGTATTATCGAAATTTCTCAAAAAGATAGTTTTAAGTGGATTAATCTTGCACATTTTCTATTTAGTTATAAATTGTGAAAATACTGTTCGCCTTGAATTAATGTTCCTGCGCCAGATCAAAAGCACCATGAAGCGTCCTTACGGCCAACTCTAGATACTTCTCATCGATCACAACAGAAATCTTAATCTCCGAAGTCGAAATCATCTGAATATTTATACCTTCATCAGACAAAGCTTCAAACATCTTGGTAGCTACCCCTGCATGAGACCGCATCCCTACACCGACGATAGATACTTTTGCAATATCGTTATCACCTGCAGTCCTCTCAGCACCAAGCTTCTCACATACTTCTTCTAATACCGCTTTCGCCTTTTTATAGTCATTTCTATGAACCGTAAAGGTAAAGTCAGTTTTTTTATCCAAGCCAACATTCTGTACAATCATGTCAACTTCAATATTCTTGTCACTAATAGGGCGCAATATCTTCGAGGCAACGCCTGGAATATCCGGCACACCTACCAAGGTCAATTTTGCCTCATCACGATTAAAGGCAATCCCCGAAACGGCAGCCTGCTCCATATTTTCCTCACTATCAATCGTAATCAAGGTACCTGGCCCATCCTCAAACGAAGATAGCACTCTTAAAGGCACACTATATTTCCCGGCAAATTCAACCGCCCTAATCTGCAAAACCTTAGAGCCCAAACTCGCCATTTCTATCATTTCTTCAAATGTCACTTTTTCCATACGGCGCGCACTATCAACAACCCTTGGGTCCGTTGTATACACTCCGTCGACATCTGTATAAATCTGACATTCATCCGCTTTGAGCGCAGCCGCTAGAGCAACAGCAGTGGTATCTGACCCGCCACGACCAAGCGTCGTAATATTATGATCCTCATCAACTCCCTGAAAACCAGCAACAACCACAACTTTACCCGCAGACAAGGCCTCGCGCATTCGCGACTCATCAATATCCTGTATTCTTGCCTTCATATGAGACTGATCAGTCAAAATACGAACCTGACCACCTGTCATAGACATTGCATCACAATCAATCTGCTGCAAAGCCATACTCAACAAAGCAATCGTCACCTGCTCACCGGTCGACACCAGCACATCCATTTCACGAGGTACAGGATCCTTAGATATTGCATCGGCCAATGATATTAACCTGTTAGTCTCTCCACTCATTGCAGAGACAACCACTACAACATCATCACCTGAATCTCGAAACTTTTTTACTTTCTCTGCCACAGCTTGGATACGCTCAGTCGTACCGACTGAAGTACCGCCATATTTTTGAACAATCAGGGCCATTGACCTATTTAAAACCTCTTAATTGTAGACTTAGAACCTAACACTAAATAAGCAACTACTGCTGGGACTCAACCCATCCAGCTACCGACGCCAAGGTTTCTTCTAGAGCAGTAACATCTGTACCACCGCCCTTCGCAAAATCAGGCCGGCCACCACCTTTACCACCAACACCTGCCGCAACGACTTTCATCAAATCTCCAGCTTTGTACTGCTTGGAAATTGATTTCGTCACACCAGCAACCAAGGCAATTTTATCTCCGTCTACAGAAGCCAATAAAACCACCGCATTCTCAAACTGGTTCTTAAGCTTGTCTACAGCGTCTTCCAGACCTTTACGATCTACACCCGATAACTGAGCCGCAACTACTTTAACCCCAGCAACGTCCACTGCCTTGTCAGCCAATTGAGAACCTGCGTCAGCTGCAGCTTTCTGCTTAAATACCTCTAACTCTTTCTCAAGCGCACGACACTTTTCTACCCACTGATTTGCTTTTTCAAGAACATCTTCTCTACCCGCCTTGAAAACACTTGCGACATTTTTCAACTGCGCTTGCGACTCTCGATTCCAAGCTTCAGCCTCTGCACCAGATAAAGCCTCTATACGGCGAACACCTGAGGAAATTCCACCTTCAGACACTATCACTAGCGAGCCAATATCACCCGTACGCTGGGCATGTGTTCCACCGCATAACTCCACAGAAAAGTTATCATCCCCCATCGAGAGAACTCGAACATTCTCACCATACTTCTCTCCAAACAGCGCCATAGCGCCCATTTGTTTGGCCGTTTTTATATCTGTTAAAGTCGTTGTTACTAAAGAGTTCTCTCGAATTCTCGCGTTGACCATAGACTCTATTTCTAACAACTGCTCAGGCGTAACAGCTTCATAATGCGCAAAATCAAAACGCAGACGCTCACCATTACACAAAGAACCTTTCTGAACGACGTGCTCTCCTAGAATCTGCCTAAGCGCTGCATGCAACAAGTGAGTTGCCGAGTGATTTAGAGCGGTCGCATCACGCTGAACACTATCAATGGATGCCTTAACAGAAACACCTGATGACAACTCACCACTTTCAATCTGGCAAATATGTAAAAAATGATTTTCTTGTTTCTGGGTATCTTTTACCAGTGCTTTACCACCATCCCACTCGAGGACACCAGTATCGCCAGCCTGACCACCCGACTCTGCATAGAAAGGTGTCGACGCCAATACCACGATACACTGCTCGCCAGCTCCAGCCTTGGCATTCTCACCATCAACCGTAACCGACAGTACCTCTGACTCATGATCAAAACTTTCATAGCCAACAAACTCGGTACTCCCCGAAATATCCAAAGAGTCGTTGTAATCAACACCAAATTTGCTCGACGCGCGCGCTCTTTCTCGCTGCGTTTCCATTGCAGCTTCATAACCCTCGTGATCTAGCGTTAACCCTCGCTCACGAGCGATATCATTAGTCAAATCAACCGGGAAGCCGTAAGTATCATATAAAGTAAAGACCGTCGCACCAGAAATAACGGTACTATCCAGAGACGCAATATCTGACTCCAGAACCTTCATTCCCTTATCAAGCGTTTTGGAGAACTGCTCTTCTTCCTGAAGCAAGATTTGCTCTACTTGCTTCCGGGAAACCTTGAGCTCAGGGTAAGCTTCACCCATCGCGTCAATCAAAACCTCGACAAGGCGATAGAAAAACGGCTCAGAAGCACCAAGTTTATTTCCATGCCGAATAGCGCGGCGAATAATTCTGCGAAGTGTATAACCACGCCCCTCATTCGAAGGCATTACACCATCAGAAATCAAGAAGGCACTGGCACGAATATGATCAGCAATAACCCGCAGAGATTTTTCTTCAATAGAAACGCCACCCAATATTTTGGATGCGCCATTTAGAATGGTCTGAAAAAGATCAATTTCGTAGTTTGTATGCACATCCTGCATCACGGCAGCAATACGCTCCAAACCCATACCGGTATCTACAGAAGGCTTTGGTAGGTCATGCATCACTCCGTCAGCAGTACGATTAAACTGCATGAAAACGAGGTTCCAAATTTCAATATAACGATCACCGTCGTCATTTGGACCACCAGGAGGATCACCAGCAATATCCTCACCATGATCATAAAAAATTTCGGTACACGGCCCACAAGGCCCGGTATCTCCCATAGACCAAAAGTTATCTTTCTCTCCTAGCCTTGAAAAACGTGACTGGTCGATACCGATTTCATTAAACCAGATATCTTCAGCTTCTTTATCATCTTTATAGACAGTCACCCACAGTTTTTCTTGCGGTATATTTAACTCTTCAGTTAAAAATTGCCATGCAAACCGAATTGCATCCTGTTTAAAATAGTCGCCAAAACTGAAGTTACCTAGCATTTCAAAAAAGGTGTGATGGCGAGCTGTATAACCTACGTTTTCAAGATCGTTATGTTTACCGCCAGCACGGACGCATTTTTGCGAGGTGGTCGCTCGATTATAAGCTCGTGACTCTTTTCCCAAAAACGTATCTTTAAACTGATTCATTCCCGCATTTGTAAACAACAAGGTCGGATCATCTGCCGGAACCAAAGAACTACTATCGACAATCTCGTGTTTATTACGATTAAAAAAGCTCAAAAATGCGTGACGGATCTCTGCCGTTTTCATAACAAAACTCACCTGTTATTGTACTTTCCTGAAAAATCAGTTTTTTTAAACCAAAAGAGCGCGATACTCTATCACAAACATCCCCACCCAAACACTGGATTCCTCGCGCTATTTACAACTTTTTTACATAGTCGCTACCGGAAGCAAAAAGCGCCCGACAAAAAACTCGGTTAAGCCGAAGGAAGCACCCTAAAGTTAGCTGGTTAACGAAAAGCTATAGAAAAGGAAAGAAAAAAGAAGGGACCTTAAATAACTAAAATCTTAGGTAATATCTGGAAAATCGTGTGCAAACTTGCCTATCCACTCTTCAGCAGCATGTTCACCATCTATCGTGCGGCCTTCAACCTCTTGAACCCACATTCGATAATGTTCGATATGGCAAACTTGCTCTACCATACGCGCAGTAAAGGCATCCTCTCTACTCGTAAACTCTATGCCCGCTTCAAAACGATCCGGGCGTGACAAACACCAAATAACCTTAGCCTGAGCTTCAAATGGAGGATCGACAATCGGAATCTTAATATTTACTACTGACCCGACTTTTAAACGCTGTTTCGAACTAAAACTCAAACCACCCAAGCTAACGTCTTGGGCTACTGACTTTTCAAGAGCAACATGGCCACCTTCAGCACCAAGCGATTCCGCACCATTTTCAGGTGAGAGTTCATCAACTGCCGTAAACTCTATTGGTACGTCTGCCGGGTGGCGTATATAGGCTCTCATAACTCTTGTTAATCTCACTTATTATTCACTAAGAATTTATTGTAGGCAAAGTACAGTTTAGTTGATATGCCTTTCTAACACCATTTCCAATTGCGCTATTTTGAATGGCTTCGTCATAAACTCATCCATACCGACCTGGAAGCATCCCTCAGCTTCTTCTTCAAAAGCATTTGCTGTTAAAGCCACAATTGGCGTACGACCACGTTCAGGCTTGGATCGTTCGATCTCACGTATTATTTGCGTGGTTTCATAGCCATCCATTTCAGGCATTAAACAATCCATAAAAATTAAAGCATATTTATTCTTCTTAAATAGCTCAATTGCCTCAAACCCATTTACCGCCAGGTCTACCTGGCAGCCATTACGCTCCAGCATACGCATAACAAGCTGCTGGTTAACAATGTTATCTTCGACAATTAATATATTGGACTTGGTTTGGTCCTGTAGATCTATAACTTCGGGGTCCGAACTTTCTTCAGCATCACTCACGGTATATCGCGTCACCAAGCGACGCTCACTTCCCTGACGGAATCGCTCAGCATAGGCCTGACACATAACTCCCCTCAAAAACGGGTCACGGAACTGCTTACTCAAAAAGCCACTAGCTCCTGCCAAAAAGAAGCCTTCCGCATCACCCAACTGTGGATTTGAACATAAAACAACGATCTGCACAGGATCAACGATAGACTGGCGAATCATCTGACAAGCTTCTACACCCGACAAATCCTGTAAGATGTCATCACACAAGATCATGTTGAACTGCTCTTCACTTCCAGCATAAGAATGCAAGGCTTTTATCGCTTCTGCAGCAGTCCCCACCGCCTCGAACTGAATCCCCCACTCGCTTAAGAGTTCAAGTGTAATTTTACGACTAAGCTCATACGAATCGATCACCAGTACTTTGAGCGTTTTCAGCAAGGACAAATCCAACAACTCTCTGGAGTTATCGCCACGAACTACCGGCAAGTTCAACTCGAACCAATAAGTAGACCCATCATCTTCTTTTGATTCGTTCAGCAATGTACTACCCATGAGATCAACTAACTGGTAGCAAATATCCAGGCCCAAGCTACGCTTTTCCCTCAGTTCCGAAGAAAAACCTATATCAGCAACATCAACCCGCTTATTAAGCCTCTGTATAGGCTTACTACCACTATCTTCAATTGACAAACGAATGGCCGCTCGAGAATTCTTTTGAGACAAAAGATCAACATTAATAAAAACGTGACCCTTCTCAGTGTGCTGGATCGCGTTAGCAACTAGGTTCATCAATACTTGTCGTATTCGTACAGGGTCTCCTCGTAAAGTCTGTGGAATATCGGGGCTAATTCGGCTCTCGAACACAAGGCCCTTTGACTCAGCCCTGTTTTTCAAAAGAATAGTAACACCGGATAACACCCCTCTTAAATTGAACGGTATCGTCGTAATCATAAGATCGCCCGACTCGATTCTGGAAAGGTCCAAGACATCATTTACAACGTACAACAATGACTCTAAAGACACCTGAATAGTTTGAGCATACTCACGCTGTTCATCTTCCAACTTCGATTCCAGCAATAACGAAGTGAAACCTAGCAACCCGTTCATTGGCGTTCGCAACTCATGGCTCATTTTTGCTAGAAACAAGCTTTTCGTCTCGCTGTTCTTGCGTGCTGCTTCTAACTCCTTCTGCGACAACGTTAAACGAGCCTCAGACTTATACAGACGCTCTTCCATCTCCTGCTTATACTCTAGAATCGATAACCACAGTTCAGAGACCTCAGTATCCTCTAATGAAGAAAGCCTCTTCATAGACTCATCTACATTCTGGTTTTTCAGGTCAATCATAAACTGACGCAAGCGCCTAACAACAATCTGATATCCAAGCAAAACACTCGTTAGCGAGCAACAAGCGACAACCAGCACATACAATAAAAAGCTAGTCAGTCCTTCCCTAGAAACCTCTTCAATGACCCCATCTAAACTCTGGACGACAGCCAGCTCTCCTAACCAGTAGGCTTGAGCCTCCCCTCCCTTCCAATAACTAATTGGATAGACAGATTGCTCGATGCGGGCAGAGGCCCCAATACTTCCAACCGTTATAGTACGACCGTCATCATAGCTGAGCGTATACTTTCTGGTTTCTTTCCCAGAAATATGCAAATGACAATCATCCAGCATCGCAATTAGTATCGCTTCGACCTTTTGATCGTTTGCGCGCCAAACAGCTTCACTTATCGGGTCAAGATTAGAAGACAGTAAATGATCTAAACACTCATTGATTGAATCAACTTGCATTTGGTAAGAGTAAACCCCTTTCGTAAAAACAATACCAAGCGATAACAATATGCTAAACAAAAAGCTATATAAGCAAATACGCTTAAGCAAGGGGGCTTTCTTTAGCTGTTTTAGCGTATTAGTTAAGCGCAAATGAAATCTCCTGAAGGGGATGTGAAAACTTGTGCAACACTAGCAAAATTCTTACGTGGCGTGTAGTACTGTTCAATGGCAAATGTAAAACGAGAATTCTTAATCAAAGGTAATTCGTGGCAAATTGCTTACCGTGGTAGCCTAGAACTCTAATTTAACTAATTTTCATAAGCTAATGCGCTCTATACTTACTACCCTTTGCTACATCGTGCTTTTTAGCTCTCAATTACAAGCTGCACAAACCTATAATAGCGAGACAATAGACGCTCGAAACAACAGCCCTATTGCTATGCTTTTCTCTCTCCCAAGAGCTAGCTTTTACCCAAATGAGCAAATCGGATCGATTCATTTACAATCAGACGCTTCGCTCACCAATTACATCAGCACTACAGATAAAAATGGCGACTATTTTCGCATAGACGGAGAAACCTGGAGATTTAGAAACACAGTTTCATACCAATATTCTCAACAGCTTCGCATTCTGGTAGACGCGTCCTGGATAAAACATGGCGGCGGTTTAGGTGATCGATTTATTTTCCACTTCCATGATGCATTAGCACTTCCACAAAATGGCCGCTCCGATAAGCAACACGATAGGTTCAACTGGACACTCTATTCTGAAAATCAGCAGGTATTATCTTTTCAGCGGGAAGCGTCTTCATGGGGTGACACCGAGGTTTCATTCGCATGGAAAATGAAAGAAATCTCCGATACTCAATACAACGCTACACTTAAAATTCCCACTGGCAACTACACGAATCAAACAGGCAGTGAAGCCTTCGACATAAATTTTAGCATCACCCAGCAGAACCCTGAGTGGTTCAAAAGGCGCAATTTTTTTGAACAAACAAAGCTTTCTTTATGGTACGGTACTGGTCTTGGCTATATAGGAAAGTCAGAGCAACTTAAGATTCTTGAGCAGCATCCTGTAAACCTTTCTTTTCGCGCAGGGTTCGCGTGGCTAATTAGTCCTAATTGGCAGTTAAAAAGTCAGATTGATACTCACTCCCCCTTGTTCAAAACAGAGCTACGTGAACTTGGCTGGGTACCGCTGCAAATATCCTTTGAAAGCGCACACCGTTTCAGTCAGGATATATCAATAAATCTGATGATTGCTGAAGACATTAGGCCACGATCCGTACCAGATGTGATCCTTAAGACAAGCCTAAGAATTAGACTTTAAAACTCACCTTAGAAACTTTCGGTGTTAAGAACTTAATTACCAAGTAAAGAATTGACTAACAAGGAACTTGAAAACCAATGCAATGCTTTAAAAAAGGAAAGTTAAACCCTGGCTTATTATCATTTATCGGGTTGATCGGATATACACTTGTACTATCTACACCCACAGCCCATGCTGATGAGATTGATCTCAGACTCAGCAATGACGCGGTTCACGGAAACTATACTAAAGATAATAGCCGGTCTAAGGCAAGGTTTGGCATGGGGTACTTCTATAAAGATGACGATTACACAACCAATATTCTAAACGTTGACCTACATGCAAAAGGACAAACCGTTATCGGTAATATGCCAGCAACAGTTGCTATTGGATTTGAAAGTAACTTTTTTAAAATCGAGGATTTCAAAGGTACTGCTGTTGGAATTGGCGGTTCACTAAGGCTAAACCTACCAAGCGCACCTGGCTTATCATTTGAAACAGATCTACATTATGCGCCCAAGGTACTATCTTTTGGAGACTCTGACGAGTTCAGTCGTTTTAGAACCCAAGTCAATTACCGAATTATTGAAAATGCCGATATCGCATTCGGCTTCCGCTATATGAATGTTGGCAGCGAATTAGATGGCAAGAATGAAACCCTTGAAAGCGGCGTATACCTTGGTCTTCAGTTAGCACTATAAGACTCAGGAGAGCACTGCAAACGCAGAGACTAAGCCGGATTCATCAGATAAACTAATGTGTATAGTCTCTGCACCCATTTCTTCCATTTTTAATTTTGCTTTTTGGTGCAAGACAGCAACAGGTTGCCCGCTCACCGAATGCGCGAGCTCTATATCATGCCAGGTAATACCCTGAGAGACCCCAGTACCCAAAGCCTTTGATACAGCTTCTTTGACAGCAAAACGCTTAGCTAAGAAGTTGTCTGGACGATTCGATTCAAGAAAGGAGTCAAACTCGTTGGGGGATAATATCCGCTTTGCAAAGCGCTCTCCATAACGCTCGAGGGATCTGGCAATTCTCTGGATTTCAACCAGGTCATTGCCAATACCTTTAACAGTCATAATTCACTATTAGCTCGTAGATTGTATTAAGGCATTCATTTCACGAACCGCATCCTTTATGCCAACAAACAAAGCCCTAGCAATGATACTATGCCCTATATTGAGTTCGTTAATACCGGGTATGGCCGCTATCGCATGCGTATTATGATAGTGCAAACCGTGCCCTGCATTAACAATCAGGCCATGAGACAAGGCCAAGTTCAAACCACTACGAATCCTTCCTAACTCTGCTTGCAATTCAAGCGGATCCTTACACTCGGCATAATGCCCTGTGTGAATCTCAATGGCTTGAGCACCGCAACGAACAGCCGCTTCAATTTGCGCAGGCTCAGGATCGATAAACAGAGAAACTTCTGAACCAATCTCACTCAAGCGAGCGCAGGCATCCTTAATACGATCTTCCTGCGCAATGACATCCAAGCCACCCTCAGTAGTCAGTTCCTCTCTTTTCTCAGGCACCAAACAACAATGTTCAGGCTTAACCTTCTCGGCAAGCCCTAGCATATTTTCGGTTACTGCCATTTCAAGATTCATTCGAGTTTGCAAGGTTTCCTTCATCACCAGTACATCTCGCTCTTGAATATGGCGTCGATCTTCACGCGGATGAATTGTAATACCATCTGCTCCAGCCTCTTCAGCCAGTAAAGCAGCTTGAACAGGGTCAGGGTAACGTGTGCCACGAGCCTCTCTCAAGGTTGCCACGTGATCAACGTTCACGCCTAATAAAACTCTGCCATTAGGATTTTCCATCAAATTTACCCCTTAAACTTTATCGGACGAAATAACTCTCGACTTTTTATCACCTGACCACCCAAAGCATCATCAACCAGATAGCGCATCAACTGCTTGGCCTTTAAGTACTCTTCCTTTTGCCAGGTAGAGCCATTAACAATATCTAAAGTACTGATAAGCGATATTGCTTTTCCACTTATAATAAACACACTTCCTAAGTTAGAGCTGGCCTTACCAACTCCTTCAAAACCTTGCTGTGAAAGAAACTTATATCCCTGATCCTTCTGAATCTTGTGACCATAAATATCATGTTCAAAATCAGGCAGTAATCCTAGCTCACTCAGTAAAAGGTATTCAAATTTTCGCAAACAGCGCTGCAAGTCTTGCCCTTCAGCTAGCTGATCCAAACAATCTACATAGTTTGAGAACACTCCCAGGCTTGGCTCATTGTCCGGTACTAGCTTCAGAACCAATTCATTAAGGTAGTAAGCACTAAAAAGATAGTTTGCGCGAAGCTTATAGGGCTGGCTTGGAACATCGACGGATCGAAGTGTTTTGATTGAAGAGCGGCCACTCCAAGAGAGCAAAAGAGCCTGAAAGGGTTGAAGCAAGGCTGACCAAGCACTTCCTTTTCGCAAGGCCCCTTTTGCGATCAAAGTAAGCCGTCCGAAATTAAGTGAAAACACATCAACTAAAAGACTGGACTCCTGATAAGGGCGCCGGTTCAAAACATAAACCGCTTGCTGCTCCTCAATCATACTCATGCACTGACCGCCCCCTATTTAAAGGAGCCTTACTCGTCTCGATAACCCAAACTCTTTAAAGCCCTTTCATCATCAGACCAACCACTTTTGACCTTAACCCATAGGTTTAACATCACCTTGGTATCAAACAAGCGCTCCATTTCTTTACGAGCATCACGGCCAATGATTTTTATTTGTTCACCCTTGTCACCAATAACGATTTTCTTTTGACCACTGCGCTCTACAAGTATTAGCGCGCTAATATGCAGCACGTGCTTAACCTGTTTAAACTCTTCAATCTCTACAGTCACCGCATAAGGTAGCTCTTCCCCCAGCTGTCGCATGATCTTCTCACGCACAAGCTCAGCAGCCAGAAAGCGCTGACTTCTGTCAGTCACTTGATCTTCAGGATAGTAATGAATACTGTTTGGAAGGAAGCTATCAATTAGTTTTTCAAGAGAATCAACATTATGTCCATGCTTGGCAGAAACTGGAATAATTTCGTTGAACGAATGCTTCTCAGCCAAAACTTGAATGTGCGGTAACAAAGCACCTTTTTCTTTTGCCTGATCAACTTTATTTAACACGAGAATTACAGGCGCTTTTGCAGCTTGGATTTTTTCAAGCACGAAGCTATCTTCCTCTGTCCACTTGGTTCGATCAACCAAAAAGACAATAACATCAACATGCTTAAGCGAATCTGACGCCGCTTTATTCATATATCGATTAATCGCTTTATGTTCTTTCAGGTGCAAACCAGGTGTATCAACATAAACGACTTGCGCTTCGCCTTCGGTTTTGATCCCTAAAATCTGGTGACGCGTGGTCTGAGGCTTCTTTGAGGTAATACTAATCTTTTGACCCAATATACGATTTAGCAACGTTGATTTGCCGACATTAGGGCGCCCAACAATGGCGACATAGCCACAACGGGTATTCGGGTTATTAAAACTTTCCAAGTCGAATTCAGTCATGATAATACTCCAGGGTTATGACTTTTCTTCCAGAATAGCCAGCGCTTGCTTTGCTGATTTTTGCTCAGCTATTCGTCGACTAGGGCCTTCACTATTTGTTCTGATACTCATTGATGCAACCTCACACTCGACAAAGAAAGTCTGATCATGAGCTTCACCTGTGACCTTAATAACTTCATATTTCGGGAGGTCTTTCTTTATAGATTGCAGATATTCTTGTAGGCGGGTTTTAGGGTCTTTTTCGGTATTATCTAAAGACAAGTTAGCGAAACGCGGCTCATACCACGATAAAACAACTTCTCGGCAAGTTGAATGATCGCTGTCTAAATAGATAGCACCAATGACGGCTTCCAGAGCATCAGCAATAATCGACTCCCGCCTAAAGCCACCACTCTTCAGCTCACCGCCCCCTAAGTTCAAATAGTCGCCTAGCTTAAATTCTTTACCAATCTCTGCCAGCGTTACCCCTTTTACCAACAAAGAGCGCAAACGGCTTAGCTGACCTTCTTTTGCAGACGAGAAGTGTTGAAACAGATATTCAGCAATAACAAAGCTAAGTATGGCATCCCCTAAATACTCCAGGCGTTCATTGTTCGCACCTTTAAAGCTACGATGCGTTAACGCTAAATCTAGCAGGCTTTGATCTTTGAACGCATAACCAATTTTTCGTTCAAGCGCACTCAAGCGATTTTGTTTCATAGGGACTAATTTTTCCAAACTTTGCTCAAGCCTTTTCCAAAAAAGACGGTGATAAATAACTCTAAACTAAAACTTTTTCTCTATAGACTCTTCGAAGGAGACCACTGCATCTATGTTGCTATAAATCGGAATGCGAACTTCATACTCTACCGAGATATAAACACTTTCATCTGTAACTTCAGCATAGAAGCCTTCCTTAACATCAAAGGTACGGACATTGTTAGTTAACAAGCGGGTTTGGAAGTTTGTTTCCAGCTCACCAGCAGACATCCCTTCTAAATCAACTTCTTTATCATAAGATTCGAGTACAGATGCAATTTGCCAATGCTCATAAAACGCGGGGTAAAGCTTGAAAGCAATTGTTAAAATAATCGCAGCCATACCCAAAAAAAGCAGGACCACTGGCATCGAAGCACCCTTTTGCCGAGAATCAGTACGCATGTATAACCTCATCGTTAATCTATTTGAATCGTTGCGCTGCCAAGAAGCAGGACATTTATAATAGTATTGTTCAATATACGGATATTGCCTACTCGCTAAACAAAAGTCTTAAACTTTATTCGATAGCACCAACACGCGAAAAACTAGGTATGGAGAAGAACTTTGGCCAATGCATCCATATCGCAAAGGCTTTTCCGACAACCAGGTGGTCAGGAACAACGCCCCAAAAGCGGCTATCATTACTGTTATCCCGGTTATCTCCAACCATAAAATACGAGCCCTCAGGAATCTCCCAGTAACCTTCAGCACCTCTATTTAGCTGCGCTTTATGCTCATACAGCTTATGCTTAACCGAGCCTAAAGTCTCTTCAAACAGTTTGCGCCCAGGTAAATTCGCTAACAGTTTCTCTTCGACAAGCTCACCGTTGATCCATAACTGCTTGTCTTTATATTCAATTTTGTCACCAGGGACACCGATAACTCGCTTAATATAATTGGTCTTTCCATCTTTAGGGTATTTAAAGACCATTACATCACCGCGCTGCGGATCATCCATTTCAATGACTTTAGTTCCCACCACGGGAAGGCGAAAACCATAGGCATACTTATTTACCAGAATAAAGTCGCCAACTTCCAGGCTTGGTAACATTGAACCAGAAGGAATTTGGAAAGGCTCAACAAGAAAGGAACGCAAAACTAAAACGATTGCCAGTACCGGAAAAAAAGACCTAGAAACTTCTACTAACCAAGGGCCTTCAGAAATTTCTTCTTCGCTAGCTGCACTAGATGAATTATCTTTAGCCGCATCTCTTTTTGGTTTCCAGAGTATTGCATCGGCAAGGTATATCAAACCCGTCGCGAAAGTCAGTACAACCAATATCAGGGGAAAATCTATATCCATACTCTTCTCTTATCTACTTGATGCTCAAGCCAACGACGTCGAAAGCAATGTATTAATTATCAATCTTCAAAACTGCCATGAAAGCTTCTTGCGGGATCTCTACACTCCCAACCTGCTTCATTCGTTTTTTACCTTCTTTCTGCTTCTGTAGAAGCTTCTTCTTACGACTTACGTCACCACCGTAGCATTTTGCTGTTACGTTTTTACGTAAGGCTTTTACAGTTTGCCGAGCAACAATTTGACCACCAATCGCGGCTTGAATAGCAACATCAAACATTTGACGAGGAATTAGCTCCTTCATCTTCTCGGTAAGTAAACGTCCCTTTGAGTGGGCATTATCTTTATGAATAATTAGCGCCAATGCGTCAACTTTGTCACCGTTTATTAGAACGTCCAGTTTGGTCAAATTAGACGTTTCAAACCGTACAAAGTGATAATCTAGCGACGCGAAGCCCCGACTGACTGATTTGATACGGTCAAAGAAGTCGAGTACCACTTCATTCATTGGTAAATCATATTTGAGAGAGACCTGCCCTCCCAGAAATTGCATATCCTTCTGAATGCCTCGTTTCTCAACACAAAGACTAATTACATTCCCCAAATGCTCTTGTGGTACGAGAATATTTGCCTCTACGATTGGCTCTCTCATCTCCTCTACTGCACCGGGGTCTGGTAGACGAGACGGGTTATCTACTTTAATAACCTCACCATTACGCATCACTAGTTCGTAAATAACTGTTGGCGCAGTGGTCAATAAATCTAAGTTATATTCTCGTTCGAGTCTCTCCTGGATAATCTCCATATGGAGCATACCCAAGAAACCACAGCGGAACCCGAAGCCAAGCGCATCGGAGGTCTCAGGTTCATAATGTAAAGAAGCGTCATTTAAGGTGAGTTTTTCCAAGGCATCGCGAAACGACTCATAGTCATCAGAACTAACTGGAAACAAAGCGGCATAGACCTGTGGCTGGACTTTCTTAAAGCCTGGCAACTGCTCTACTTCAGGAGTTTTAGCATGGGTGATGGTATCACCAACTGGCGCGCCATGAATGTCTTTAATACCCGCAACAACAAAACCAACTTCACCTGCTCTAAGAATGCCGGTCTCATGACGCTTCGGTGTAAACACTCCCGCAGCATCAATTTGGTGGGTTTTGCCCGTTGACTTGATTAAGATTTTATCGCCTTTACGCAAGGTGCCTTCTTTAACTCGTACGAGAGATACAACACCCAAGTAATTATCAAACCAGGAATCAATAATAAGCGCCTGAAGGTCAGCATCAACATCACCCTCTGGAGGTGGAACCACTTCGATTAGAGCTTCAAGAACATCTTCAACTCCCATGCCACTTTTAGCACTACAGGGAACCGCTCCCGACGCATCGATTCCGATAATATCCTCAATCTCTTGGGTTACTCGCTCAGGATCGGCCTGTGGCAAATCCATTTTATTTAGTACAGGAAGTACCTCCAAGCCCATTTCGATGGAGGTATAACAATTTGCCACCGACTGAGCCTCGACCCCCTGACCAGCATCGACAACCAATAACGCACCCTCACAGGCAGCGAGAGAACGTGACACTTCATACGAAAAGTCTACGTGCCCCGGAGTATCGATGAAGTTTAGCTGATAGGTTTCGCCATCTTTTGCCTTATAATCGAGTGTGACACTCTGGGCCTTGATCGTAATACCACGTTCTCGCTCGATATCCATGGAATCGAGTACCTGAGCTTCCATCTCACGGGACGACAGCCCGCCACAATCCTGAATAAAACGATCAGCCAAGGTCGACTTACCGTGGTCAATATGGGCAATTATTGAGAAATTACGAATATGTTTAAGACTACTCACTGGATTATTTTACTCTAAGGTTGATATCTAAATTGAGCACTCGGAATAAGTGGCAACCAAACCGCGCATTCTAAAGGATTTCAGCTAACTTGGCGATATTTGTTTGATAAGTTGCGGGCTTCTTGAAATGTTTAAAGGAAAACGGAGAATGGCTACCGGACGTTAAAGGCTTCAACATAAGGTGCCAATAGGTCCTGCCCCTTAAACTGACCATTAAGTACCGAAATAAAGGTATAGACGCCTACCAGCTTTCGATTCAGGAACACAAATTCTTTTGGCGGAATTTTAAAGTAACGACTAATTGCCGAAACAGCAGCTCGCTTGGCAATACGTGAAGGCAAATCACTATCGCGCCAACGATACTCTCCCTGCTCATTAAAAGATTCAGAACCCGCAGCAGACTGGTCTTTCGCTAAAGGCTCCAGCACTGCAATACAAACCCCGGCAAACTCTTCCAGGATTTTTCGCGGCCAGTCTGCTTGCATAAACTTTAACGCAATCCCACCACGAATAACACCTTCCAGGTCAGCTTCATAAGCAGCTGAAATCATTTGACATACAGGGTTAATAAATTGCTGTGGATACTTTTGCACAGCGCCAAAATCCAGTAACACTATTCTATCTTTGCCACTCTCTTCACCAATTCGTATTCGATAATTACCGAAATTTGGATCAGTTTGAATCTCGTGCCAGACGAACAACTCTTGCAGAAACAGCGCCAAAGATGATTTAGCCAGATTATTACGACGCGCCTGAGACAACTCAGCAACACGCTCGCTAGAAACATTTTCACCCTCTTCGTAGCTTGTAGCCATAACATTTTCGCAGGAGAACTGAAAATACACTTTTGGAACAATGAATCGAGGATCATCTTGAAGCATTTGAGAGAAGCGGGCTGTCGTTTCAGCTTCTAGGTGGTAATCTACCTCCCGATGCATCATCACTCTAACCTCTTCCAACCAATCGTTAAACGCTGGTCCTGCAGTAACCACCCTCGCCAAGCGAAGTATTTGTGCGACAGCATCCAGATCGGCATCAATTGCCTGAGCAACTCCCGGGTACTGAACCTTCAAGCAAATGACTTCACCTGTTTCGATTATTTTTGCACGATGAACCTGTCCTAGCGAAGCTGTGCCTATTGGCTCTTCTTCAACTTCAAGCTTATCCATATTCGCTGCGCCAAGGTGCTCGAACAAAACACCTCGAATGACAGGCCATTCCAGCGCAGTAGTATTTTCTTCAAGAGTATGGAGAGCTTCGGTAACTTCAGGTGGCAGAAAGTGTTCGCCATAAAGCGCCATGACCTGCCCGATTTTAACCACACTCCCCTTCAGCATTCCTAACTCACGAACAAGAAAGTGAGCTTGATCCGAAAGTGCCTTTTTGCGCTTTTCAGCTCTAGCCTCTTTGCCGGAAAATAAAGAGGTAGTCATATGACCAGCCATCCGCGTACCGGCCAGTAAGCCTGCTTTAGTCAGACTCAAACGACGCTCAAAGCTACCCGTTTTGATAGCTGAAACTGTTTTATTACTTTGAGTATTAGAGTCTTTCTTGGACTTTGACATAAGCTACACTTTTGGCAGAGATTCGCCCTTCGCTTGTTTATCTGCATGATAAGAAGAGCGGACCATTGGGCCACTAGCAACATGTTTGAATCCAAGCTCTTTGGCAAGCACCGCTAAATCATCAAACTCTTGTGGCGTGACAAAACGCTCTAAAGCCAGGTGATCTTTACTCGGCTGCAAATACTGCCCCAGGGTTAACATATCAACATCATGCGCACGAAGGTCACGCATCACTTGCTCGACCTCCTCAATCGTTTCACCAATTCCTAACATCAAACCCGACTTGGTTAGTACATTGGGAGCCAAAGCCTTATAAGACTTGAGCAAATCCAAAGACCATTGATAATCAGAACCAGGACGAACCTTTTTATAAAGAGAAGGAACTGTTTCAAGGTTATGGTTGAACACATCTGGCGGTGTTTGCTTTAGGATATCGAGCGCAACTTCCATACGGCCACGAAAGTCTGGCACTAATATCTCAATTTCAATATCGCTGCTACGTTCTCTGATTTCGTTTACACAATCAGCAAAGTGCTGAGCACCACCATCACGCAAATCGTCACGATCTACGGAGGTAATCACAACATAACGCAAAGCCATATCTGCAATTGCAATCGCTAACTCACGAGGTTCGTTTTCAGCAAGTGGCTTGGGACGACCGTGAGCAACATCGCAAAACGGACATCGTCGAGTACATATATCCCCCATTATCATGAAGGTAGCGGTGCCGCCGCCGAAGCACTCTCCCAAATTCGGGCAAGAAGCCTCTTCACAAACACTATGTAGTTTATGCTTACGTAGCTTACCCTTTATCTCATCAATCTTTGGGGTTGCCGGAACCCGAACGCGAATCCAGTCTGGCTTTCGTGGCATTTTTTCAGTAGGAATGACTTTAACGGGTATTCTGGCGACCTTCTCGGCGCCACGAAGCTTTTCACCCTGCACAGCTCGCTTAATCGTCTTAGCACTACTGCCTGTCTTCGCGTCGGCACTACCCTTGGGAGAATCTGTCATAACTACCTTCTACTAAATTTAATTTTGAGCAATTAACTGTCTTTATATTCCATAACAATATCGTCATAGGAAAAAGACTTTCGCAGCTCATTAACCAAGCAACCTGCCGCTCTCTCAACAGCAACATCTTCTTGGAAATCACACAGCTGAACCATTTTGAGATCTTGATAGCCACAAGGGTTAATACGCCCAAAAGGCTCAAGGTTCATATCGATATTGAGACTCAAACCATGAAACGAACGCCCATGCCTGATACGCAAGCCCAGTGAAGCAATTTTATCTTCTCCCACATAAACACCGGGAGCATCTTTTTTAGGTGCAGCCTGAATACCGTATAAGGCCAACATATTGACCAAAGCCTGCTCTATTCTAGAAACAAGGTCTCGAGCACCAATTCCCATACGGTTTATATCGAGCATAAGATAAATTACAAGTTGTCCCGGGCCATGATAGGTAACCTGACCACCCCGGTCGACAGGTACAACAGGAATATCTCCTGGCGCTAGAATATGCTCTTCTTTTCCGGCCTGCCCTTGCGTGAAAACAGGCTCATGCTGCAGCACCCATATTTCATCTTCGGTCTGCTCGTCGCGCTGGTCGGTAAATTCCTGCATTGCTCGCCAGACTTTTTCATAAGGCTGGAGACCGTGTAACATTTTTACTTGTAAATGCTGGCCAAACGCTGGGCCATTTGAGTTTTGAGCTTTCTCTGTCATCGCTATCGCCCTCAGATCAACATGCCAGACTAGATAACCATTTTTATATGGCCAGTCGCCATCAAGGCTTCATGTATCGCTTTTAACTGAGCTTCGCCAGTCGCGTATATATGAAAACGCACCGAGACGAAGGTTCCCTTGCTGCTTTCATTCAAGGTAACCCGATTCTCATCCAGGTCTGGAGCATGAACCTTAACGGTTTCAATCACCAAAGCTTTCAAATCAATATTATTAGAACCAATTGCTTTAATCGGATAATCACAAGGAAACTCTATTTTAACTTCATCTTCAGATGAAGAAGCTGATAGACCTTTAGCTGAAGAGTTACTCAGTATCACAGGTTTCTTTATCATCACACTACCTCCAACCAAGAACTAATTTTCATTAAGAAAACAAACCAATGAAAAACAACTTAATCATATCCAACAGGCGTTTAAAGAAGCCACCCTCGGGCACGGGCTCCAAAGCTACTAAAGCTTCATCAACAATTACTTTACCGTCAAGAGACACAAGTAAGCGGCCGTATTCTTGTCCCACGGCAACAGGCGCTTCAATTACATTATCTACTTTAAGCTCTGCTTTAAGGTCATCTTTTTGACCCCGAGGAATCGTTACTATTACGTCTTCGGCTAAGCCCAACTGGAAAGAATCCAAAGCACCCTTCCAAACCTGGCTATCTGTCAGTACTTCACCAGCCTTGTACAGTTCGTGCGTCTGATAATATCTAAAGCCATAGTTTAACAACTTCTGTGTCTCTTTAGCTCTGGCATTTTCACTATTCGTACCCATGACAACACTAATCAAGCGCATACCATTGCGCTTAGCTGACGCGACAAGGCAATAACCTGCTTCTTCAGTATGTCCGGTCTTTAAGCCATCGACTGACTTATCACGCCACAACAAGCGATTGCGGTTTGGCTGCCTTATATTGTTATAGGTGAAGTATTTTTCAGAATACAAAGGGTACTGATCAGGAAAGTCATTAATGATCGCAAGAGCCAGCTTTGCCAAATCAGAGGCTGATGAATAATGCCCTTCAGCAGGCAAGCCTGTAGCGTTCATAAAGTTGGAGTTTGTCATGCCCAGTAGTTGAGCTTGCTGATTCATGATATCGGCAAATGCATCTTCGCTACCAGCAACATACTCAGATAGCGCAATACTTGCGTCATTGCCTGACTGAATAATTACGCCTTTGAGCAGCTCTTCAAGCAAAACTTTTGAGCCTTCCTTGATGAACATTTTTGACCCGCCAGTGCGCCAAGCCTTAACGCTCACTGGAACCTCGTCATATAAATTGATATTACCTTGAGCTACTTCGCTTTCGACGATGTATGCGGTCATCATCTTAGTCAAGCTGGCGGGTGGCAACTGAACGTAGCTTTCATGCTCTACGATTACTTCGCCACTCGTGGCATCCATTAAAATATAAGAGCTAGCTGAAACCTGTGGCGGAGAAGGAATAAGAGCTGGCTTAGCAAATGCGTCGGCAACATGGAATCCGAGAAGTAACAACAAAGAATAAAGTGGTAACACCTTACCTAGTGATCTGAACATCATTAAAAACCCGATTTTGATTTATATGAACGAAGTGACATATATTGAAGAAAGCAAGTCTAACCGAATTCAGCAATCGATTCATCCATAAGCGAAGACCAATAAGCCAATCTGTATTAAAATTAACGCTTCAGCTAATACAGACTTCTAACGAACAAGAAGAGGTATAAACGAAATGAAGGAACTCAAAAACGGCTCTGTTGACAGCGCACAAACAGTTAAAGCAGGCTGTGGAATTCGCTACGACCCTGAACAGCTAGACGGAGATTGCGGCTTCGATTTTTCACAAGCTGAAAACATGAAGCCTGAGAAAGAAGCCCATATACCTAAGAGCCCGGAGCCAACACAGGACGACTAATCACAACAGGTGCACCAACCTCACTGTCGGATAAATGAGCCTTTAACTTTTCTGCAGCGCTCATGTCATCAACTGGTCCAACTCTGACACGATAGATATTAGCCCCTTCAGCCTTCCCTACAAACGCAGAGTGAGCCAAGCCCATTCTCTGTAGACGCTGGAGAAGGTTATTAGCCGAAGCCTGATTAGATAGCGCCGCCACTTGAACAAAATAGGCTAAGCGGTCTTTGCTTTCTTTTACCCCCGAAGCCTCCTCACCACTCACTGTTGGTTTTGGTACAACGATTGATTCTAGTAAAAGCCTGGCAGTTCCTTTGTTGTGGTAATCCAGCTTCTTGGCTGCGGCATAAGATAGATCTAATATTCTACCTTCATGAAATGGCCCACGGTCATTAACTCTAACCACAACCGACCTTTGATTTTCGAGATTTGTCACCTTCAAATAGGCAGGAAGAGGCAAGGTCTTATGCGCTGCCGACATGGCATACATATTATAAATCTCACCATTTGAAGTCAGCTCACCATGAAACTTCAAGCCGTACCAAGAGCCAATCCCCTCCTCGCGATACTCCTTAATCGAATCGAGCAGGTGATACTCCTTTCCTCGCACAGTATAAGGAGAGTAATTGCCTTTTGGGCTGATTGGCTCCCATTTAGGGATTGCATCTGGCACCTTGGATACATCGAACTCTCCAGTAGGCCCGACATCATGCTTCATGCTGTAGCGAGAACTACTACAAGCCAGCAAAAGCAGGGCCAGGCAACACAAGAGAATGCAACGCAAACTACTCAACACCTTAGTTCATTCCTAGCTTTAGAGCCTCGGAAAGCTGGTAAACTGCCATCGCATATAAATGACTATGGTTATAGCGAGTAATCACGTAAAAATTCCTCAAGGTTAACCAATACTCTTCACCGGTAGCCCCTTGAAGTATCTGAAGTTTCGCAGGCATATTCTTATCCAAACCAGCAGGAAGACGCAAACCGTGTGCCTCAAAATCAGCTACCATATGCGACGGCTTGAGCTTCTTATGAACAAGCTCTTGATAACCCTCTCCTAAGTCTGACTTTTCTAGCTGAAAAGCGACTGGCTGCCCCTCGGACCATTTATGCATCTTAAAATAGTTAGCAACACTTCCCACCGCATCGGTAGCGTTATTAAGAATGTCCGCAACCTTATCGCCATCGAAATCAACTGCGTAGTGACGATAGCTACTTGGGATAAACTGGCCGTAACCCATCGCACCCGCATATGAGCCTTTCAAGTCTAAGGCTGCAAAGCCCTGCTCTTTAGACAGAAGAAATACTTGCTCTAACTCTTTTGTGAAAAACTTTGAACGAGGCGGATAGTCAAAAGCTAAAGTTGAAAGTGCATCCACCACACGATAACTCCCCTTGTTACGGCCGTAGCGAGTTTCAACACCTATTATGGCAGCAATAACATGAACCGGAACACCGTACTTTTCCTGAGCCCGGTTTAGGCTCTCTCGGTTTTCTTCAATGAAGGCTAAACCTTTCTTAATTCGATCATCGGTAAGAAATATCTTTCGATAACCCTTCCATTCGAGGCGCTTCTCTGCAGGTCGAGCAATTGCTTTCAGAATACTATCTTTCTTTTCTGCCTGAGAAAATATTTCAGCTAACTTTGCACTTTCAAAGCCGTGCTTACTAACCATCATATCAATAAAGCTTTTAGCTTTTTCGTGCTCAATATAGTTCGCATTTGCCGAAGAAACCGACAACAGCATCAGGCAAGCTGAGATTACAAAAAACAATTTATTTCCTGAACGCATACATAATCCTTTTATTGTTCGCAATTCGCTTAGCGCGACAGCATCTTTCTATGAGTATGAATTGACATCAGTACACCAAATGCCGCCATTAGAGTTACCGCAGAGGTGCCGCCATAACTTACCAACGGAAGTGGCACACCCACAACAGGTAAGATACCACTTACCATACCGATATTTACAAAAACATATACAAAAAATGTCATGACCAGACTGCCCGCCAATAGACGACCATATGAATCCTGAGCCTTAAGCGCTATGAACAGCCCCCTGAATATAATCAGTAAATATAGAAGCAACAACCCCAAGACGCCAACAAAACCAAACTCTTCTGCACAGACTGCAATAATAAAATCGGTATGACTTTCAGGTAAAAAATTCAGTTGAGACTGAGTACCTTCAAGCCACCCCTTCCCCCAGGTGCCGCCAGAGCCAATCGCCGTTTTCGATTGAATAATATTCCAACCTGAGCCTAGCGGATCACTTTCTGGGTCGAGAAAAGTTAGGACACGTTGTTTTTGGTAATCTCGCATCACAAACATCCACATAAGCGGCGCAAAAGATGCGAGTAAAACAGCAAAGCCCCCGACTAGCCTCCAGCTCAAACCCGCAAACATTAATACAAAAACACCCGAGGCGGCAATTAAGATTGAAGTCCCCAAATCCGGCTGCTTAACAATGAGCAATACCGGAATAAAAACGAGCACCAATGATCCCATGACAGCCTTAAAGCTTGGAGGTAAATAACGCGCAGCCAAAAACCATGCAACCATCATCGGCACCACCAACTTCATAAACTCAGAGGGCTGAAAACGCGGTAAACCTGGTAGCTGTAACCATCGCTGTGCACCTTTAGCACCCGTTCCAAAGAAAATAACCCCTATCAACGCTGCGACACCAATAACATATAGCCATGGAGACCAACGCCGGTAGACATTGGGATCTAGCTGAGCAAAAACAAACATCACAACAAATGCAATACCGAAGCGTGTCGCCTGTTTTTCGACATACACCATATCTTGACCACCTGCGCTATATAAAATAGCCAGACCAACGGCACACAACAATAGAAGCAAGCCCAACATGATCGGGTCTAGGTGCAAGCGAAACAGAAGACCACCACTATTGCGCAAGTGACTTTCTGCCCCGGGCATCTGCCTTAGAAACTCTCTACTCATTTGATTCGCGACTCAAATATCAAAACGACTATTCCTTTGGAGTATCTGGATTAGAGGAAGCTATATGCCCGAGAGAAATCAACCACTCATCAAACATGGCCCTAGCAACTGGCGCAGCAGCACTACTTCCTCCTCCCCCATTTTCAACAATCACCGCCACGGCAATTTGGGGCTCATCCAACGGCGCAAAACCAACAAATAAAGCGTGATCTCGATGTCTCTCGATCAAGGCTTCAGCATCATATTTTTCGCCCTGAGCAATACCTACTACCTGAGCTGTTCCGGTTTTTCCCGCCATTTTATAACTAGCATTGCGACCACTACCGCGAGCCGTCCCATGACGGCCATGCATCACATCAGCCATCGACTCAATAATATAATCAAGGTCTTCCGGCCTGCTAAGATCAAGGTCAGGCATTTCAACCTCACGACGGCGAGCAGAATATTCGCTTTCTCCCTTTCTTAGGGAAATCGACCTCAATAGAGTTGGTGCAACCCAGCGTCCCCGGTTTGCCAAAAATGCTGTAGCCGTTGCCAACTGCAATGGCGTTGCAAGCATAAAACCTTGACCAATCCCTAGGTTCAGTGAGTCACCTGGATACCAAGAGCGACCTTTTAGGGCCTTCTTCCACTCACGAGTTGGTAAAATCCCGGATCTTGCTTCAGAAATATCCAAAGCAGTATTACTCCCAAAACCGAAATAGCCTAAATACTTAGACATCTGATCAACACCCATTTTAAACGCGAGATCGTAAAAATAGGTATCGCATGACTGAGCAATAGCAGATCTTAAATTTATACGCCCATGCCCTTCCCGCTTCCAGTCGCGATATATCCGCTCATCATTTTGTAATTGATAACGTCCCTCATCCCAAATGCTAAACTCTCGCGTGGTCGTATTGGTATCAAGACCGCCTAAACCGACCATAGGCTTAATCGTAGAGCCAGGTGGATACTGCCCTTTTAATGCCCTGTTAAATAAAGGAAGATCCAAAGAATCTCTTAGCTCGCCATAAGACTTGTAATCAATCCCCGTAACAAAAGCATTTGGATCAAAGCTCGGCGTACTAACCATTGCCAGTATGCCGCCGGTTTCAGGCTCTATTGCGACCACGGCTCCCCTATTTGAGCCAAGTAGCTCCACTGCCCGGTTTTGCAGCTGTGCATCCAAATGTAGAGTAAGATTTCTACCTGGCACCGGATCACTTCTATCCAACACCCGCAAAACCCTGTTACTGGCGTTTGTTTCTACGGTTTGAAAGCCAACCTGACCATGCAATTCTGACTCATAAAATTTTTCAACTCCAAGCTTGCCGATATAGTTAGTCGCCGAGTAGTTTTGCTCATCGACCTTTTTTAGCTCTTTTTCATTTATTCTTCCGACATAACCGATCGAATGCGCAGTATCTTTCGCCATCGGGTAGTGTCTAGCGAGCTCGGCAAGTACCTTCACTCCCTTCAGTTCATGCCTGCGCACCTCGAGCATCGCAATTTCTTTCTCGGTCAACTTACTTTTTAGAATAACAGGGTGAAATGGTCTTCTGGCCCGTTTTAAACGTTTTTTAAAGCGCCTCACATGATCATCAGAAATTGATATGACTTGGGCAATCGAAGCAATACTTTCATCAATGGAGGCGCTGTCTTCTGGTGTAATCGCGACACTGAAAATTGGCCGATTGTCAGCTAGCAAAATACCGTTTCGGTCATAAATCAAACCACGGTTTGGTGCAATCGATTGCAACTGCATGCGATTCTTATCGGATAAAGTTTGAAAATGCGTATGATTAGTAATCTGCAGGTAGTACATGCGGAAGATCAATCCGCCCGTCAAACTCAAGACAAAGATTGACGCCACAATCGTGCGAAAAGCATAAATTCGCTTCTCTCGATTCGAGTCCTTAAGGCGACGATCAGACTTCAAACCCAACTCCCCTGAAATAGATCGAATACACTGCAAACACTCTTTTTAATCATGAACGGTGATAAGGGTGATTCTGCGTAACCGTCCAAGCCCTATATAGCTGCTCAGCAAGCACAACACGAACAATGGGATGAGGTAATGTTAATGCAGAGAGAGACCACTGCTGATCAGCACGAGCTCGACATTCATTGCTTAAGCCGTCCGGCCCACCAATAAGAATAACTAGATTTTTGCCACTCATTTGCCAGTTTTCAAGGTTAGAGGCTAACTTCTCCGTACTCCAGTTAACACCTTTAACCTCAAGCGCAACAACATGATCCTGACTATTAATTTGAGCGAGTATAGCCGCACTCTCTTTTTGAATAGCGCGCTTGATATCGGCATTCTTACTACGATTCCCCAAGGGAATCTCGATAAACTCTAAAGGAAGGTCTTTAGGAAGGCGCTTAACATATTCGTTTGCGCCTTCCGTCACCCACTTCGGCATTTTAGTACCAACAGCAAGTATTTTTATTTTCATCGCTATCGCAATTCACAAACAGTGCAGAGATTGAATTATGCTTATTACATAAGCCAAAGGAAAAACTAAAGAAAAGGCTATAGTTAATGCTCAGTCATTGAGGCACTGGCATCCGGGCCATCACGCCAAAAGCCTTCCAGGTCATAAAATGTGCGTGAAGCGGGAAGCATCACATGAACGACAACCTCGCCCAGATCAACCAAAACCCAGTCACTGCCATCAGCACCTTCAATACCTAAAGGCCGTCCGCCTTTATCTTTTACTTCGGAAACCAAATTTTCTGCAAGAGACTTAACGTGTCTGCTCGAAGTCCCTGAAGCGATCACCATATAGTCTGTGACGCTAGTTTTATCTTTAACATCCAGCACACAGATATTATCAGCTTTAAGATCCTCTAAAGCCTCGACCACTACAGTTTTCAATTCTTCAGTTTGCATACGTTCTTTGTGTTCCCCATTTGGTTAATTTTGCCTGCTCTGAAACAGCGTTTCAAAACAGCAACTCACTCTCGATAAAGCGCATTATCACAGATATAGTCTTCAACCGCACCTATCACAAGGTAACGAATGCTTTTATTTTTCCTGACCGCTTCACGAATGGCAGTGCTAGAGATATCTAACTGCGTCAAATCAAGCATCAAAGCTAAGCCGCCCGGCTGCTCATGCAAGTAATTGGCAGACATAACCCATTCAAAGCCAAGTTGCTCCAGACATTGCTTTATATCGCCTTCAAGTTCACCCGGGCGCTTTACAACAACAATATGCGTCTGCTTTGATAGCTGCTCTGCCTGACGCCAGGTTCTTAAACCTCGCGCAGCATCAGTCCCCATGACGATACTCAAGGCCTGATCACCAAGCTCTTGACGCATCTCGCGAACTGATTCAATGGTATAACTTGGACAACCCCGCCGAATCTCTCGCTCATCAACATTCAAACACGAGTCATGAGCTGTCGCCAGCTTCAACATTTCAAGGCGAGAGTCAGCACTTGCCGACACACTATCCTTATGCACAGCCTGGTAACAAGGCATCAAGTCGACACTGTTGACACCCAGTTCCGAGACAAGCTCGGTGGCCATGCGCAAATGACCAACATGAACCGGGTCGAAAGTACCACCGAAAACAACTTTCACGAAGTTAGACTTCTCATAAGGAATCTAATTAATGCAGGCCTCACTGACGGATATGCCCATCGCCCAGCACCACAAATTTTTCCGAAGTTAAGCCATGCAGACCAACCGGCCCACGCGCGTGAATCTTATCGGTTGAAATGCCGATTTCTGCACCCAAACCATATTCAAAGCCATCAGCAAATCGCGTTGAGGCATTGATCATTACCGAGCTGGAATCGACACTCGCTAGGAATTGACGACCTTTTGTATAGTTCTCGGTAACAATTGAGTCAGTATGGTGCGAACCGAACTCATTGATGTGCGCAATGGCTTCCTGCATACCCTCTACCACCTTAATAGATAATACCGGCGCAAGATATTCTGTCTGCCAATCTTCCAGCGTCGCATCCTTCGCAGCAAAACCCGCATTATTCAAGATTGTGCAAGTTTGCTCACAGCCACGTAGCTCAACCTCTTTTTCTGCATATAAAACTGCTAACTGGGGCAGAACCTCTTCAGCGACAGGCGCATCAACCAAAAGCGTTTCCATCGTATTGCAAGTGCCATAACGATGCGTTTTTGCATTCAATGAAATTGCCTTCGCCTTTTCAATATCCGCATCACGGTCGATAAACACGTGACATATACCGTCCAAGTGCTTAATTACTGTCACCTTAGCGTCTCGACTGATTCTCTCGATCAGACCTTTTCCGCCACGAGGCACGATCACATCGACATATTCTGGCATGGTGATCATTTCACCCACTGCCGCGCGATCTGTCGTTTCAATCACCTGAACAGCCGTTTCAGGCAAGCCAGCTTCAGACAAACCTATTGCGATACAGCTCGCGATGGCCTTGTTTGAATGAATAGCTTCTGAACCGCCACGAAGAATCGTTGCATTACCCGATTTAATACACAGGCTCGCCGCTTCAACCGTTACATTTGGTCTAGACTCATAGATAATCCCAATCACACCAAGCGGCACACGCATCTTGCCAACCTGAATACCGGAAGGCATATACTTGAGATCGTTAATAATTCCAACAGGATCATCAAGCCCTGCTACTTGCTGCAAGCCTTCAATCATGCCATCTATACGCGCTGGCGTAAGCTCCAAACGATCAAGCATCGCATCATCCAAACCATTTTCACGCCCAGCCTCAAGATCCTTTTTATTCTCTTGAATCAACATATCACGCTTGGCATTCAAAGCATCAGCGGTTGCTAATAGAGCTTTGTTTTTTAATCCGGTACTGACTGAAGTCATCTGGCTAGCAGCTTGACGAGCTGCCTCACCCACTTTGACCATATAGGCTTTAACGTCCATCTTCTTCTCTTGGCTTAATTATCAAAAACGCGATTATAGCGTGTTCCTACTGCCGCTCCTAGTACTAGCAATGTAGCACCCCAAAAAGAGCCGCCAAACAGCGATAAACTAAACACAAGACATCCGTATTTCTTACTGATATCGAGACATCTTAAATAGAACATTATATTCTAAACATCTGATCTTTTAGCATAAGTGAGAATATAAGCGCACTCCACCACCACTCACTAAAGCACCACATCCCTTATTATTTAGCGACAAGCCTGTTATAATTCCGCACCCTTTTGTTAGGTAGCAGCCTATAGAAATAGCAGCTATCCACTTAAACACGATTTTTTCGTTTATTGACCTCTGGTAAGAGTTACATATATGTCGCAATACAATTTGACTCATTTAAAGCAATTGGAAGCTGAAAGCATCCACATCATTCGAGAAGTAGCCGCTGAATTTGATAATCCGGTAATGCTCTATTCTGTCGGTAAAGATTCCGCTGTTATGCTGCACTTGGCTCGCAAAGCTTTTGCACCAGGTAAGCCACCTTTCCCTCTAATGCATGTTGACACTACCTGGAAATTCCAGGAAATGATCAAGTTTCGTGACGAGACCGTTAAAAAGTATGGCTTCGATCTGATCGTGCATATCAACCAGGAAGGCGTTGATCAAGGCATCGGACCTTTTACTCACGGTAGTGCCAAGCACACCGACGTAATGAAAACCCAAGGTCTTAAACAAGCACTGGACAAATATCAGTTTGACGCAGCCTTCGGTGGCGCACGACGTGACGAAGAAAAGTCTCGCGCTAAAGAACGTGTTTACTCTTTCCGTGATGAAAACCACCGCTGGGACCCAAAGAATCAGCGCCCTGAATTATGGAATACTTATAACGGTAAGATTAATAAAGGTGAAAGCATTCGTGTATTCCCTTTATCTAACTGGACAGAACTTGATATCTGGCAGTACATCCACCTGGAAAACATCGATATCGTTCCACTTTATTTCTCAGCGAAGCGACCTGTTGTTGAACGTGACGGCGTCATGATCATGGTTGATGATGAACGTATGCCGATTGAAGAAGGTGAAAAGGTAGAGATGAAGTCGGTACGCTTCCGTACGCTTGGTTGCTACCCGCTAACGGGTGCAGTTGAGTCTGAAGCGACAACCTTGCCCGAAATAATTCAGGAAATGCTACTAACCACCTCCTCTGAAAGACAAGGCCGCGTCATTGATCACGACCAGGCAGGCTCAATGGAGCAGAAGAAGCGCGAAGGTTATTTCTAGGCCAGCATATACGTACAAAGCTGATACATAGCAACCAAGATTATTGCCTCACGCTAAGACCCAGCGCGAGGCAGCAAATAAAGAGATAGTTTACATGTCACACCAGTCAGATCTTATCAGTGAAGATATTAACGAATATCTGAAGCAACACGAACAAAAAGAACTACTACGTCTTCTTACTTGTGGTAGCGTTGACGACGGCAAGAGCACACTTATTGGCCGACTACTTCATGACTCTCAAATGATTTATGAAGATCAACTTGAAGCAATTAAGAAAGACAGCGTTAAGTCCGGCACCAACGAAGGTGAAATCGACCTTGCACTATTAGTTGACGGCCTACAGGCTGAGCGCGAGCAAGGCATCACCATTGATGTTGCTTATCGTTATTTCTCAACTGCTAAACGCAAGTTCATCATCGCCGACACTCCCGGACACGAGCAATATACTCGTAACATGGCAACTGGTGCGTCAACTGCTGACCTGGCAATCATCCTGATCGATGCACGTCACGGTGTATTAACGCAAACCAAACGTCACTCATTTATTGCTTCTTTACTGGGTATTAAGCACGTCATCGTTGCCATCAATAAGATGGATCTGGTTGACTACAGCGAAGAGCGCTTTAATGAAATCAAGAGCGATTACCTTTCATTCTCTGACCAGTTAGATTTGGGCGATATCCAGTTTGCACCACTTTCTGCACTGAAAGGTGTTAACACAATCAGCAATAGCGACAAGACACCTTGGTACAAAGGCAAGCCTCTAATGGAGATGCTTGAGTCAGTCGAAATAGCTAAAGACAAGAATCTGGAAGACTTCCGCCTACCAGTACAATACGTTAACCGCCCTAACCTTAACTTCCGTGGTTTCTGTGGAACGATTGCTTCGGGTATCGTTAAGCCTGGCGATAAAATTACTGCACTTCCTTCGGGTAAAAGCAGTACCGTAAAAGAAGTCGTGACCTTTGAAGGTTCACTGGATGAAGGTTTCGCAGGTCAAGCGGTTACGCTTACCTTGAATGATGAAATCGATATCAGTCGTGGCGATATGATTGTTCAGTCTGACAATCACCCAACGGTAAGTTCTGCGGTAAAAGCACATATCGTTTGGATGTCTGAAGACAAAATTCAGCCAGGCAAGCTTATTGATATTAAACTTGGTTCCAAGCAGGCTTCAGCGTCAATTCAGTCAATTGAGCATTTAATTGACGTTAATACGCTTGAGAAAAAGGATGCCAGCGAACTAGAGCTTAACAGTATTGCATTGTGTACGATCCATGCAAACCAGACACTTGCGTTTGACCCATATGGTGAAAACAAAGCAACGGGCGCCTTCATTATTATCGACCGTCTAACCAACGTAACGGTTGGCGCAGGCATGATCGTTGAAGCCGCTGAAGATACTAGCGCACAGTGGGAACCTGTTAGCGAAGCAGAGCGTGCAGCGCGTTTAGATCACCAGGTAGCCTCGATTATTGCTTGCTCAGGTGAAGCGGGTGATGTACTCGCTCAAGCCGCTGAGCGTAAGCTGTTCAATCAGGGTCGAACTTGCCTGTTGATCACCTCTCACATGGCCGACAACGATGCAGATAAACTCTTGATTGCTAAGGCAGCTAAAGAAGCAGGCTTAATTGCAATTACCTCATTGGAAGGCAGTTCAGATATTGCAGATACCGTACTATCAGCAACATCTGACGTAGATATTCCTGAACAGGTAAAAGGGCTTAGCTAAATTTGATTCACTGAGATACTCATCTCAGTAAGCCTAACCCAAAGACAGGGGCTACGATTTACTTCGTAGCCCCTTATTTCATTGGACACAGAGAGAACTCAATCCATGGCTATTACTTCGCTAGTTTTTCATAAGATTACTCGCTGGCAAGAAGATCAACCTTCAGAAATTCAACTCTGTGAGCAGGCACCTGACGTCACTGCAGATCATGAAGGACTCTTCAGTCAACTTAAAAAAGTCTTTCAATTCAAAGCAGGTAAATTCCACGGTCAATTTGATGAAGACTATAGTAGTGCCCCCTATCAAAACTGGTTGAAAGAGCAACTGGATGGAAAAATCAGCTTCGAGAAGCTAAGCCTTCTCTACATGAATCAACTCAAAGACCTAGTGGATAAAACCAGCGAGAGCTTTGAAGCCACTATCCTTACGGTTCATGAGGAACGTGCAGATGGCCCTCGAGTCTATATCTTTGCGCTGGAAACAAATTCCGGCCTACTCCTAGACTCTGGGCTTAATCTCGATACCGTGGACTACCTCAACACAAATAAAATGGATCTTGCCCTGCGCATCGACCTTGATGACTGGCTTTCAGAAAGCGAAAGTACTGACCCATACCTTTGCTTGGTCCGCGCACGCTCAAAAGCCAAAATAGGTGAAGCATTCACTCAGTCAATCGGTTTCAAGAGCTCTATCGACAGCGCAAAAGAAACTGAAACGCTAATGGAAGTATTAGCAGGCTACACCAAAGAAACCGAACCCAAGCAAGCTGCTCAGCTTCATCAAAAAGCCTATGACTTTTGCGTTGAACAGCAGCAGCTAGGTGAAGCAGTGCCGATTAATGAGCTATCGGGCTTCCTTGATGAAAATGAACCCACCCGCTTTGCTCAATTCGCAGAACAAGAAGCGCAACTAGACACCAGCCAAACCCTGCGCCCAGACACTCGTAAGCTAAAGCATTTGGTCAGAATCTCTGGCAAGGGCAATGGTTTAAGCCTGTCCTTTTCATCAGACCTTATGCAGCAAACAATCTTGTTTGATGAGCAGTCAAATACGCTCACTATTACAGAAATCCCCAAGAGCCTGAAAAAACAGATTCTTGAACACATTAAGGACAAGCAAGAAAACTAGTTCTTAACACTAAACCAAGGCGCCGGATTTACGTTCCGGTCATGCTGATAGGAAATAACATGTCTACCACACCAAACGAGCAAACTTACGTTGTTTGCGCATTATATAAATTTGTCACACTCGAAAATTACAAAGAGATTCAAACCCCTCTTCTTGAATTGATGAAGAGCATCGACGTACGAGGCACCCTACTACTTGCAGAAGAAGGCATCAACGGCACCGTTGCTGGCTCTAGAGCGGGCATAGACAAACTTCTTGAGTGGTTAAAGTCAGACCCACGTTTGAGCGATCTTAGCTATAAGGAGTCTTTCACCCAAGAAGCTCCGTTTGCCCGAACCAAGGTAAAACTGAAAAAAGAAATCGTCACCATGGGCGTTGAAGGCATAAACCCTAAGGAAGTAGTTGGCACCTATGTAAAGCCAAAGGACTGGAACGCACTCATCTCTGACCCTGAAGTTCTACTAGTCGATACGCGAAATGATTATGAGGTCGAAATTGGCACCTTCCAACATGCCTTGAACCCTCGAACCGAAAGCTTTAGAGAGTTCCCTCAGTACGTTGCAGAAAACCTGGATAAGGCAAAGCACAAAAAAGTCGCGATGTTTTGTACGGGCGGTATTCGTTGTGAAAAATCGACAGCTTACCTGAAAGAACAAGGTTTTGAAGACGTTTATCACCTTGAAGGCGGCATCCTTAAATACTTAGAAGAAGTTCCAGCTGAAGAGACCATGTGGGAAGGCGAATGCTTTGTCTTTGATGAACGCGTAGCAGTCAATCACCAACTGGAGAAAGGTCGTTACGATCAATGTAATGCATGTCGTCTTCCAATTACAGAAGAAGATAAATCTAGCGAGCTTTATGTTGAGGGCGTTAGCTGCCCAAGGTGTCACGACATGCACACCGAAGCACAAAAAGCCCGCTTCGCTGAACGACAGAAGCAAATAGAACTCGCTAAGCTGCGCCATGAGAAACACATTGGTGGCGATGTCAGCGAGACGATTGCTCGACGTAAACTTGAAAAGCAAGCAGCAATCAAAGCGCAGCAAGAGAAGTTAAGCAAGTAATACAGTTGGCCTCATTAGCTTATACGGGCGCCTCTTAGCAGGCCTCGTATAACTTTTATCGCAGGTACTTCATTTTTTTGCATACTGGTTCGCCTGAAGTCTCGCAAAACTCGCTATAATTCCCCAGAATAATAGACTGTTTGATACATGGATGCGCAATGAGCAAAATTTCTACCCTCTTTGTCTTATTTCTTGCAATTAGCTTGGGAGGCTGCGCTGCGGTCACCATTACCGAAAGCGGCCCCTCTGACTTCAGATACCGCCCTCATTATGAAGAATCCAAACATTTCTTTTTATGGGGCTTTATCGGCGAGCATCACATTGACGTCACCAAAATTTGTCGCCAACAACCCGTAAAACAAATGCAAAGCAAATACTCGGCAACAGATGTGCTATTTGCCACCTTATCTCTAGGCTTATACCTCCCCAGAACTGCGAAAGTCTGGTGTGAACTGGAGAATGACGATTCATGAAACAGCTAAATAAATTACTAAGTGCCACCCTGCTAGCGACGACAATAGCGATGAGCCAAGGCTGCGCAGTGATCCATTTTGAAAATGGCGAAGTCGTGCCTGACCCCGTACCGTCTCTATTTGACTTCTCATCAGATGTATCCGAAGACGATTTGGATGCCAGCTCAGGCAAGCGCTACCGCAGGTGGTATCACCACAGCATTTATCAGTTCGCTGAATTAAGCAATGCCCTTGAAACAAGTCAGGTTTGTGTCGGCCTTGACTGGAACCAGGTTACTACTGAGGTTACACCAGTAGATGTGGTGGTCGGCTTGCTGGATAACGCATTATTCTACAACGCCTCGGCTATGGGAATTGACCTCTGGTCTCATTGGAGCATTGAATACTCCTGCCGAACGCCTCAATAGTCAGCGAAACAGAAACTAGTGCGACTGCATAGACTTATGTCGTCGCACCTCGCGAAACAGCAAAGCTGAAAGCACGAGCGCACTGACTGCCAGCCCTACTCCCATACCTCCCCACACGCCTACCGCACCATAGGGCTCCAGCAAGAAGTAAGAAATAGGCATACCGACACACCAATAGCTAATAATCGCTGCCAATGTCGGCGAAGCTCCAAGCTTAAAGCCCCTAAGGGCGCCCATACTAATCACCTGCCAAGCGTCAACCACCTGAAAGATTGCAGCAACTAGAAGAATTGAAGCCACTAACTGAACAAATTCCTGGTAATTCTCCGCTAGAAGCTGTTCCTTTTGTACAAACAGCTGCACCAAAGTTTCAGGTGCAAAGATAAATATTATTGCAGCAAAACAAGCGCTTACAAGTGCCAGTACAAAACCTGAACCCACAGCTTGTGGAACCTGCCCAACAGCATTCTGCCCGTATAACTCCCCCACCTTAACTGAAACCGCTTGGGAGATCCCCAGTGGCACCATAAAACTTAAGGTAGCTGCCTGAAGCGCAACATGATGAGCAGCCAGAGCTGTCGCCCCCAACCACCCAATCATGATTGCTGCAGCCGAAAACATTCCCACCTCCATTGCATGGGCCAAAGCGATAGGTAATCCAAGCCTTAGCGTTTCAAGAAATTGCGAAAGAGAAAAGTTTTGCCAGCCCTTCCAAAAAGGAAATCCCTTAAATTCATCGCGTCGATAACTCAAAAACACCAATCCCAGAAACATCGCCCAGGAAATAATACAGGTTCCTAAGGCTATGCCTTCCAGGCCCATTTTTGGAAAACCCAAATAGCCTTCCATCAACACCAGACTAACCGGGTAATTTGAAACGGCTGCTATTAGGCTAATAGGAAGAATAAGCCTTGAATTACCTAAGCCAACAACCAAACTGCGCATCAAGATAAAACCAAATGCTGGCAACAATGCCCATAAAACAAGATCTAAATATGATTGAGCAAAAAAAACCAGCTCAGACAGCTGGCCAAAGAAAAGTAAGACAGGCGAGATATTAACCAAGCCAAAAGCAAAGACGACAAAAAGAATCACCACCAATAAGCTACCAGACAAGACTGCACGGTGGATTTCACTTTGATTACCACTGCCCTTAGCAAAAGCAACCATATTAGCCGTAGCGACTAAAGCACCAATACCAACGATGTAAAAGAATTGATATACAACTGCGCCCAAACCACCACCAGCAAGCACATCAACCCCTAAACGCCCCATCAATAGCGTATCGATCAAACCCATTAAAGCAAATGAGATTTGCCCTATTACCAATGGGCCAGCAAGGCTAAAGATAGCTTTCAACATAGGAGAGAGTCTTGTTCTAGTGAGCTTTTATCGCTCAAAGTTTATTCTGAAGCAGAATCACGCTTAGCTCTGATACTCGCATACCATTGTGAGGGGTTTATTATCTCACCGTCCTCTTCACTAACTTCGGGATATGGAAGTTTGTTCTGGTGGCAATAGCTAGCGACTTTAGGGTGCGCCCAGCGAAAGAAAGTTTCCTGATAGGTTTTACCATCTAAACGAACCTGATCATAAGACCCAGCCAAGGACCGCTGCCTTTGCGCTTCAGCGAGAATAATGGCTGCGGCAACCGATACGTTAAATGACTCCACCATACCAAGCATCGGAATCACAATATGCTGATCCACCTTGGCCGCTGCGATATCACTGACGCCCTTCTTTTCATTACCTAATAGAATCGCGCAAGGCTTAGTATAGTCAACATCCCTATAATCAATTGCGCTATCAGACAGATGCGCAGCATAAACCTTATAGTCCTTTTCATGCAGGGTATCAATCGCCTCTGGCATTGACTCATGTCGAACAATATCCACCCAACGATCACTGCCCATTGCCGTACCACTATAAGGGCGATGCTTATCCCAGGGCCATACCATATTTAGTTCTTGGATACCGACCGCATCGCTGGTTCGAACCAGTGCAGCAATGTTTCTCGGCTTATGAATCTGTTCTGTCAGTAGCGTTAAATCTGGCTGTCTGAGGTCTAACGTGCGCTTTAGTTTTTGGTAACGTTCTGGTGTCATGTCTTATCGAGTGACTAAAATTAGAATATTAACAACGGCCATTGCCAGCAAGCACAACCATGTAAACAAAGTACCGTAAAAACGACCTTTAGTCGGACCATTCTTCTTCGATAAGCCATAAGCATGTGCAATACGAGACAATAGTAGCGTCAGTCCGAACACATGTATAAGCCAGGGTGTTAAGTGGTTTAACTCGAGCATTAGCAGTAAAGCAATCCCTACAGGTATATTCTCTACTGCATTAGCATGCGCTCGCACAGCGCTCTTCATTGCTTTTGAGCCAGTATCATCACCAATGGATATTCCCTCATCTCTACGAAAGGTTGTCACCCGATAAGCTAGAAACACGATAAGGATCACTAACAATGAAGCATATAATGGACTAATAAATAACATGGTCATTCTCCTGGCTTTTTATTCTGATAATAAGTAACGCGGGCAGAAGGATCTACGACTTGTCTGGTCGCCCACCCGAAGGAAAACTGGCAACAGAACTGCGGCTTCCAGAGATCTTGGGCGTGCCTTCTTGCTCAACCTCATCAATTCTGACGATCGCATTCATTGGAATATAAGTTCGTTTAACACCAGTAAACTCGTTCTTCAAACGCTCCTCACTAGGATCTACAAGCAATTGACTCTTTTCACCAAAAAGAAGCTGCTCCACCTCAATGAAGCCGTATAGTTCCGAGGGATATACATGAGAAGCGTAAATCTCGTAGATATCTTCATTATTATAAAAAATAACTTTGTAGGTTTTTTTAAGGCTCATAAGGACAAGTAGTACCGAAGCGTTTTAAGGACGCGCTATCATAACAGAGAGCAGTAAAGTGACAAACCAAGAACTTGTCTCAAGCCATAAATTAAAAAACCAGCTAACTAATATAGAAAGCTGGCTTCATCACGATGAGATTGTAACGTTTATTCTAAACGGCTACTTTTCGTATCGATCACTTTTCTTCACATATTCCAAAGCGTCGATTACCGCTTTGCGTGCCTTGTCTTCAACCTCATGACTTTCAGTGGGTGAGGTGTAGAAAAACATATCCACTTCATGGCGAATGTATCGTGGTGGCAAATGGTTTAAGGCTATACAAAGCACATCGGTGAGAACATCCTCATCAAAATCCTGCCCTTCTACCTCTTTAGCCAGTGTTTCAATTACCAAGGATTCGTAGTAATTCTGAATATTATCAAGAAGTGACATTAATATACCTCGTACTATCAGCAACAATTTTTATGTTTAGATCGATTTACACTCATGTAGATCGTCCCAGCCATTAAAGCATCTAAAGATAGAGTCTAGCATCTAAAACAATTAACAACAGAGCCAGTTTCAAAATGGCGATCAAAAAGCGGTAGAAAGCCTGTTTTCATTTAGTTACCCAATCACAACCCAATTAACAATAATTAATCGCATCTTGGCTGGCTAGGCCTGCGCTGATCACATACAATCGGAAGTAACCGTATATTTTATATGCTCATTTATTGGCAAAATTATTCTTATGATGATAACGAAGCGAAATATTTACACCCTTCTACTTAGCGTTCTAATCAGCTCGCTTTCCCTTTCTGTTTACGCTAAAGAAAGCAAAGCAGAATTTACTGAAGAACTCGCTCCAACAAGAGCCCAACAAGAAGCAAGCCTGTATGTTGCTCGCTCATTATCGCTAAATCATTACCGCAAGCAGCACATCGATAAAACACTTTCTGAGAAGGTTTACGAAAACTACCTTGATTCACTCGATCCCTCTCGAATTTATTTTCTTAGCGAAGATATTACAGAGTTCGAGATTTACCGCTTTCGCTTAGATAGTGCCTTAAAAACTGGTCAGTTAGACCCTGCATTCAGAATTTATAACCGCTACCAGACGCGAGTAATCACTCGCCTCAATAAACAAATTGAATTTCTCAATACCAAGCTGAACACCTTAGACTTTACTAAAGACGAATATATTTTAACTGACCGTTCAGAAGTAGACTGGGCAACAAGTGAAACAGAGCTGGATAATATCTGGCGCAAGCGAACTAAAAATACGGCCCTGTCTCAAAAACTAGACGGTAAAACCAACGAAGAAATTAAAGAGTCCTTACTAAAGCGTTATCAAAACCAGCTAAAGCGAACTCTACAAGTAAGAAGTGAAGATGCATTTTCTGCCTACATGAATGCCTTCACTACCCTATACGATCCTCATACCACCTATTTTTCACCACGCTCTTCAGAAAATTTCAACATTAATATGAGCTTATCCTTAGAAGGTATCGGCGCCGTACTACAAGCAGATAATGAATTTACTAAAGTGGTCCGTCTAGTTGCTGGCGGGCCAGCACAGAAACAAGGCAAACTTCACTCTGCTGACCGTATTGTTGGTGTTGCCCAAGGAGAGAAAGGCGATATGGTTGAGGTAATTGGCTGGCGACTTGATGAAGTCGTTGAGCTCATTAGAGGCCCCAAGCATTCTAAAGTCAGACTCAAAGTCATACCGCATACTGCCAAACTAGATACTGACACAATAGAAATTAAAATCGTTCGCGACAAAGTTAAGCTCGAGGAACAAGCGGCTGCCAGTTCAGTACTTGATATAGAGCGCGACGGAAAAAATCATCGAATTGGCGTTATTGATATCCCAACTTTCTACGCTGACTTCAAAGCCATGCAAGAAGGTGACCCAAACTATAAGAGCACGACACGAGACACGCTCAAATTACTAAAAGAAATGCAGGCAGAACAAGCTTTAGACGGACTTGTGATTGATTTACGCGGGAACGGTGGCGGCTCTCTCGATGAGGCTAATCAACTAACCGGACTATTTATACATGAAGGCCCTACCGTGCAAATCAGAGGAGCCAATCACCGCATTGAGGTATTGGATGATCCCGATCCTAAACTGATGTACGACGGTCCGCTCATTGTCTTGGTAGATAGACTAAGCGCCTCTGCCTCTGAAATCTTTGCTGGCGCAATTCAGGATTATGGTCGCGGTATCGTAATGGGTACACCAACATTCGGCAAAGGGACTGTACAAGCAGTTCGCCCACTTAACCATGGCCAGTTAAAAATAACACAAGCCAAGTTTTATAGAATCTCTGGCGCTAGCACCCAGCACAAAGGCGTTGTCCCGGATATTATTTTACCTGACACCATTGATACTTCGAAAGTAGGTGAAGATGCCCTGGATCACGCACTTGAGTGGGACTCCATTGCTTCAGCCAAATTTAGCAAGGTGGGCGCCTTGAGCCCGCTTAGCCAAAAACTAGCCGAGAGCCATATCACACGTATTACACAACATCCTGAATACGTACTTTTGTTAGAAGAAATAGAATTACTAGAATCTCAGCGCGGTATAGAAAAAGTAACGATTAACGAACAAAAACGAAAAACCGAAGACGAAGCCTTCGACAAGGCACGCTTGGACTTACTTAACAAGCGCCGCCGACTTGAACAAAAGCCAGAATTTGAATCTCTTCAGGCCTGGCGTGACAGCGAAGATGAAAAGCCTATTGAAACAGACAAAGCACAAGAACCAGACTTTATCGTTGAGGAAAGTGCTGAAGTCTTATTAGACTTTATTTCTTTACAGCAAGTTAGCGCGAATGCCTTAGCCAATGCTCTTTAGCAATAGAGCTTGATTCGGTAACACTCGACACTGATATAGCGTGGCACGACATATGAGCGAGAAAAACTCTGAAAAGCCCAAGTCAGATGAAAAAAAGTCTGCAAACTCTCGCTCCAAGAGTGAAAAAACTGAACCTTGGGTGTCTGAAGAGTCTATCAGTAACTTTTTAGGGCGTGTTTCAGGTGCAACCACGAGCGCCTTCAAGTTCGCTAAGAAAACTGGCGGCACGTCCTATAAAGTCGGCAAGGCCATCATTCAGTCGCAGGACCAATTAAAACTTATGGTATCTGCCGGTCAGTCCCTTAAAGACCTTCGCGAGGTTGCCGGCCTGACAGTTAGTGAGCTTAGCGAAGCTGTAAACCTGAAAGATAAGTCCGTTATCGAAGCTGTAGAGAATGGCACAGCCACTCTCTCTTTCGAACTAATACTCCGCCTGGCCGCCCTTCTTGCCAGAAACGACCCTATTCCTTTCATTCTCAAATACAGTAGAACCTACGCACCAGACACATGGAAAATCTTGAATGACTGGGGTGCCGGACGCCTTCCTCTTCATTATGAAAGAGAGCGACAGTTCATCAATATTTACCGTTCTCAAGACCAAGCGAGACAGCTATCGGATGAAGGCTACGAACGCGTTCTTGAGTTTACTAAACAAGCATTCAATATGTCTCTTCACTTTATCGCTGAGCAGGAAGATGCTTTACAAGAAATGATTGAGACTCAAGAGGAACAGATGGAAGTGCTCAGATCCAAAATGAGCCAGGTACATAAGCACAAAACGCAAGCACCAAGCGATGATAGTGATGCAAAACAAAACTCCGATGAAACGCCAGCTGAGGGCAAACCCAATGAACAGCAAAAAGACGCGCCCTGATCTCCCCTCCCTTTAAGCACTCTTTTCATCGAAGTTCGTGATATAGTCCCCTAAAGATTCTATTCATCCTCTAGCCTACGACACTGAAGTATAACTATTCGTTAATATTTTGAGAAAACGCAACCTTACCGAAGGCAATATCAGCCAGCAGCTCTACAAAATGACGGTTCCTATGATTGGCGGCATCTTGGCCATCATGTCGATGAACATTGTAGACACCTATTATGTCGGACAACTCGGCACTCGCGAACTCACCGCAATGAGTTTTACCATTCCAATTATCTCTATCCTATTAAGTCTGGCATTTGGCATTGGCATTGGAACTTCTTCCGTTATCGCTCGTGCAATTGGGGCTCAACAACATACCTTAGTGCAAGCATACTGCACACAAGCGATATTAATCGCCCTGATCGTAGCCATCTGCTTTGCCGTACTTGGCTACCATTTTATGGATCCGATCTTCACCCTACTTGGCGCACCGCAGGACTTGTTTGAGCTCATACATGAGTTTATGGATATTTGGTTTCTAGCCAGCTTTGTAGTGGTTATACCGATGGTCGGTAATTCGGCTATTCGCGCTGCCGGCAATACAAAACTACCCAGCATGGTTATGATAAGCGTTGCAATAGTGAATATGATATTAGACCCCATTCTAATTTTCGGCTTGCTTGGTTTCCCTAAACTTGGGCTAGCTGGCGCTGCCATATCAACCGTTTGTGCGTATTCGATTGCCCTGGTAATTGGTTTGTATGTATTGATAAAGAAGTTCGACTTCTTGAGCCTTAAGAGCTGCTATGGCCGGGTATTACAAAGCTGGCAGGCAATCCTCAAAATAGCTGTTCCCGCTGTAGGAACAAATCTAATTGCACCACTTTCAATCGCGATAACAACCTGGCTTGTAGCCCGATTCAGCCCCGAGTCTGTTGCCGGTTTTGGTGTTGCGTCACGTATTGAAGCAATCTTTCTTGTCGTAATTATGGGGCTAACCTCCATTATGGGCCCTTTTGTTGGCCAAAATTGGGGCGCAGAAAAACATGACCGGGTTTTCGAAGCACTTAAGATGAGCTTCAAGTTCGTTGCACTTTGGGGACTGGGGGCAAGCGTTTGTTTATGGCTATTTGCCAAGCCTCTAACCGGGTTGTTTTCGGCAGACGAATCAGTTATTGAGTCCTCCACCCTCTACTTATACTTAGTGCCTATCAGCTATCTATTTCTTGGCATCATTATGCTGAGCTCGTCAGCAGCTAACGGTATCGGCAGACCAATGCCCTCTTTGGTCATGTCACTTCTACGCTTAATCGTAATTTTTATTCCCTTGGCATTAGCGCTTGGTAATTTTTTTGATCTCGCGGGTATATATCTGGCCACAAGCCTTGCTAATATAATAGTTGGCACGGGTGCACTGTATTGGGTGCGCCACCTCAATAAAAGTAATTTAAAACATTCTTCACATATGGAACTCAAAGAGAGCAAAAGCAATGCCTAGAAACAATCGACTTGTCTACTCCACCGAAACAGGGCGAACTTGTCCAGAGTGTGAACAAGCCATTGACGAATGCACTTGCTCTGCAGACCAAACTCCAGAGGGAGACGGCATCGTACGTGTAAGCCTCGACACGAAAGGCCGAAAAGGCAAAGGTGTGACCGTCTTAAGTGGAATACTGCTAAAAAACAACGAGCTAAAAGGTCTCGCCAAAGAGCTCAAAAAGAAATGTGGTGTCGGTGGTGCAGTGAAGGATGGAAATATCGAAATCCAAGGCGATCACCGTGAACTGCTATTGAAGATTCTTACTGAGCAAGGCTACAAAGTAAAACGTTCAGGCGGATAAACACTAAAAATAGGAAGACAGATATGGAACTAGTTATTGGTAATCAGAATTATTCATCATGGTCACTTCGGCCCTGGCTATTACTGACTCACTTTGACATCCCGTTCGACGAAATTAAAGTATTCCTTTTTGAAGAAAATACCCATCAGCGCCTCGCGGATTACTCCCCCACCTTCAAAGTTCCTGTACTGATTGATGACAAGGAAGGTAAGGACCTTACAGTCTGGGACTCATTGGCAATTTGTGAGTATGTTTCCGAGCAATATCTTAAAGGTAAAGGCTGGCCTGAAGACCCAAGTGACAGAGCCACTGCCCGAGCCTACTGCGCTGAAATGCACTCAGGTTTTCCAGCCTTAAGAAGCGCCCTGCCTATGAACTGCCGGGCTACTCGTAAAGTCAACCTCCATGAGGACTGCATTAAGGATATTCAACGCATCGACGGCATGTGGCAAGATGCGCTCAACCGCCATGATGGCGATTGGTTGTTTGGAGAGTTCTCCATTGCCGACTGCATGTTTGCTCCGGTTGCTTCCCGTTTTGCGACTTATCAAATTGAAGTATCGGATACCAGCAGAGCTTATATCGACCGCTTGCTTACCCTACCTTCAATGAAGCATTGGTACGAAGCAGCCCTAAAAGAAAAAGAAGTGATCGGAGAAGATGAAGCCGGCACCGACGTAGACTAGCACCAGCTCGCTTCATAGCCCGGTTTCGACAAGACCTCTTTAATATTGGCTCGTAATATTCGGTAACCAACGTTTCCAAAGAGTTCTTGTCGACCATTATTCATAATCCATGAAGGACTGCCTTTAATATTCAGTTCTGCTGCTTTCTGATAGTCGCTCATCAATAGTGCTGCCGCATCACCTTCATCAATCAAGGTTTTTAATGCATCGCTATCCATACCACTTTGCTTAGCCAGCAAGAGCACATTATCAAGCAAGCCCACATCCAGATTATCGACAAAAAAACTTTTTTGCACTAACAGCATTAAATCAGCAGAGCGCTGAGGGCTATACGCTAGCTCACAAGCCTTGAGGACTAAGTGCGCATTCAAAGAGGATTTTGGCCGCACAGTCTTCCAGATTTCCGGGTTAACCGGCGCATTATCATAAGGAGCCGCAGCATCTTGCACATGACGACCGAAGCCTTCGTAGCCACCGCGCTCCCCCCATTGTTTTGCCATTCGCGTTTTCGTATCGCCGAAGAGGTTAATATAGTGTCGGCGCAGCAAAACCTGCTCCCCCCACTCTTCTTTCATTTCCTCAATTCGTCTTTGGGCAATCCACGCCCAGATACACAGAACATCACTAAAGTAATCGATTACCAAGGGCTCGTTATTGTTCACTTAACCTTCCTCTTTTAGCTCACATCATCAATTAAACCTTAACTATATTAGACAATACTAATATAGTTTTAGGAATATACCTAGTGATTGACGTAAAAGAGATGTACACTCTGCGAAAATTACTCCCTCAAATCTGTCTGAACAGGTACGTATACTTTGGCAAAAATCGGTCGCAATAATTTATTAGAAGTTATCAAATTCGAGCCTCAGGGCGCCTACCTACAAGGCGGCTGGCTTGGTGAAATACTTCTGCCAAAACGCTATGTGCCTGAAGATTGTGAAGTTGGTGATCCGCTTAATGTTTTCGTCTACCTTGACTCCAAAGATCGCTTTATCGCCACGACCCAAACACCACGGGCGCAAGTGGGCGAAGTCGCGTTTTTAGAAGTAACGGATGTAAATAATATCGGCGCTTTTTTAGACTGGGGGCTACCAAAGGATTTGCTGGTACCTTATAACCAACAACATATGACAATGGAAGTTGGAAAGTCTTACCTTGTATACATATACACTGATGAAGAAACTCACCGCATTGCCGCGTCAACAAAACTCAACAAGTATATTGGTCGCCTCCCTAACGATTATAAACAAGGCCAAAAAGTAGACTTAGCAATCTCTGCTACAACGGACTTAGGCTACAGTGCCGTTATTGACAACCAATATTGGGGCCTTTTATTTTTTAGTGATGTCGTCCGCCCCCTCAAGATTGGCCAAAAAGTTAAAGGCTTTATCAAGCAAGTTAGAAATGACGGTAAAGTAGACCTGTCGCTTCATGCTCCCGGATTTAAGAAAATAGAAAATTTAGCCGAGAGAGTGCTCGACAGGTTAGAAAAAAGTGAAGGCTACCTGCCTCTTTCTGACAAGAGTAAGCCAGAGGAAATATACGATGCATTTTCAATCAGTAAAAAAGCATTCAAGACCGCAATAGGCACACTTTATAAACAACGGCAGATCCGTATAGAGAGTGATGGTATCTACCTGATTAAAACCGGCGAATAATATAGCGAGACACACAAGGTGCATGACCAGTCCCACGACCCTCTTCATGGAATGACTTTAGAAAAGATTCTTATAAAGCTTGAATCTCATTTCGGCTGGGAAGAACTAGGCAATAGAATTCCTGTTCGTTGCTTTCAATACGACCCGAGCATTAAGTCCAGCTTAAAATTCCTAAGAAAAACCCCTTGGGCTCGTAGCAAAGTTGAAGCGCTTTATATCGACTTATGTAACAGCCCATGGCAGAAAAAATAGCTGCCTAAATAAATTAAATACGACTATTTTTTGCCCAGGCATAAAATGTTACGTTTTTTTTCAAACTTTCGAAAAAAATCCTGTATACTACCGCAAATTTTTTTCCGCCCTGAACTTATTGAGTAGAATAATGACAGATCTATCCAAATACAGAAATATAGGCATCTTCGCTCACGTTGATGCTGGTAAAACAACCACTACAGAACGTATTCTAAAGCTAACTGGTAAGATCCATAAGACTGGTGAGGTTCACGATGGTGAATCTACAACTGACTTTATGGAGCAGGAAGCTGAGCGTGGTATTACTATCCAGTCTGCAGCGATCACAACCTTCTGGGATGATCACCGCATGAACATCATAGATACTCCTGGACACGTTGACTTCACAGTAGAAGTATATCGTTCTTTGAAAGTTCTTGATGGTGGTATCGGTGTATTCTGTGGTTCTGGTGGTGTTGAACCTCAATCAGAAACAAACTGGCGTTATGCAGATGAGTCTGGCGTTGCTCGTATCATCTTCGTAAACAAGCTTGACCGTCTAGGTGCTGACTTCTTGAAAGTTGTTGACCAGGTAGAGAACGTACTAGGCGCTAAGCCGCTAGTTATGACTCTTCCAATCGGAACCGAAGATGACTTTGTTGGTGTTGTCGATATTCTTTCTAAGAAAGCTTATGTTTGGGATGACACAGGCCTACCTGAAAACTTCAAAGTAGAAGACGTTCCAGCCGATATGGTTGACGATGTAGACATGTATCACGAGCAGTTGATTGAAACAGCTGTTGAGGTTGA
>NZ_LWGJ01000556.1:0-6353 GCF_001635845.1 Oleiphilus sp. HI0132
CTTATGCTTTGTCCTATCTGTACGAGCAAATGGGTGAAACAAAGCTTGCACTCCAAAGCTACCGAGTGGCTGTTGAGCATTATGAATCTTTACAAGAGCGTTTTGGCAGACAAGCACAAGAGGTCGATGAGTCGCGTTTGATTGCCGCCTTGAACCTTTCACGCCCCTTAGGTGATGCGAAGTTAGTGAATGATGCCTATGGCATGCTAAATGTTCAGCCTAATGACTATAGCTTTGCACACCTTCTGGCAACGGATGCGTTTCAGCGCCAGATAAGTGAGCTGCATGAGCTGTATAAGCTAGAAGAATCTTTATCTCAATGGGCTAGCCAGCTGGACTCATTCGACACCATGATGGCAACGCGTATTGCGCTTCGTGAAGACAAAATACAGCAAACAAAGCAAGCGATGGAGAACCAGGACGCTGCACACTGGGAAGATGAGCAGGACAGGTTTGCTGCGGCGATTAATCATGCCAGCGAGACTGAAGACTTGCGATTCTTTATGAATGAGGAGCAGATTAAATATGCCAAGAAAATTGAGCAAGCCGAGTCATCGTTAGCACTTATTCCACATGATCATCGCAAGCGTAGCCGTTACGAACGGCGCCTGAATCGAGTTAAAGCCTATTACGGTTGGTGGTTGAGTGAGTCCTTCAGTAACAATCGTTGGCAGGCGGTCAAACAACTTCGTGCACTCGATCGTGAAATGGCAGAATTTAATGAATATCAAGCTAAGTTACGTTCAAAACTGGAGTCTGATGGTGGCAATGAAGCGCTAGCAAAGAGAGTTTCTGAAGGAAGAGAGCAGCTAGCGCTAATTCGAACGGAGTTAGACCAGAGTCTTGCGCAAGCAAGAAATAAACTTGTTGCTTTGGCCAAACAGGATTACGAAAAGCAAATCGCTGAAGCGGGTGTTTATTTGAAGGCTTCGCGAGAGTCATTAGCCCGAATTTCAGACCAGGTTTATCATTCGGATTCTGCAGAGAAAACCAGCGTGACGACAGAGGAGGCTAGCTTGTGAGTTTACTTAGAACAGCATGCTTGCTTACCTTGTTATTTGCTTTGTCAGGCTGCCAGCTATTTGACTCCAGAACCTATCCCTTATATGGGCCTGAAAGTATTGCTTCACTTCAGCCTGCTGTCTTGATGATTGATAGAGAGGCATCTTTAAGTCTTGAAATTTCAGAAGTTATCGAGAATTACACTCGTCTGCTACCTATGCTGAAAGACCCTGAAACGCAAATGAAGGTTCTGCATCGCTTAGCCGATCTTAAGCTTCAGAAAGGTGAATTATTAATGGCAGAGCAGGCTGTTGATGAGCTGGATATCGCTATCACTGCTTATTTAGGTCTGCTTGAAAGGTATCCAGACAGAGATGATAACGATCACGTCTTATATCAATTGGCAAAGACCTATGAGTTGAAAGGTTTGCGTGATCAACACCTGAAGATACTGACACGAATTGCCGAGCAATACCCGGGCTCAAACTATTATGCCGAAGTACAATTTAGACGCGGAGAGATCCTGTTCACTGACGAACTGTATAGGCTGGCCGAGCAGGCATTTTCTGCCGTGATTCTGACTGAAGCGCCTAAAGAGGAAAGCCCCTTTTTGGCTAACGCCCACTACATGCAAGGCTGGAGTTTGTTCAAACAGGCAAAATACTCTTTAGCGCTGGTAAGCTACAGCCGCGTGTTAGATTTATTGTTAAGTCAGGACTCGGCTGATCAAGATAAAGCCTCGGCCTTGGTTGCGAATCAGCATCAAACTCTGGTCGAAGACTTAATGCGCGTTATGAGTTTGTCGTTTTCTTATTTGGGTGGGGCAGAAAGCTTGGGGGCTCTGTTTGCAGAAACGGGCCAGCGACATTATGAGCATGTTGTTTACTCCAGCTATGCAGACTTCCTGTTGAATAAAGAGCAGTTTAGTGACGCGGTGTTAGTTTATAAGAACTATATTGCCAGGCAGCCACTGAGTTTGTGGTCGCCAAAATATCAAATGCAGATCATCACTGTGCTGGTTCACGCAGGCTTTAAGAAAGATATCTACCCCGAGAAAGTGCGATTTGTTGAGACTTATGGCTTAGGCAGTGAATTTTGGCAAACGCATGCTCCGAAGCCAGAGCCTGAAAGTGCGACCGACTCGCTGGGCTATACAAAAGAGCAGCTGGAGCCACTGTTAAAAGAGTTAGCTGATCGCCATTACGTTAAAGCCGGCCAGTTACGCAAGGCTGCTAAGAAACGTTCTGCCAGCAAGCAAAAAACGCTTGATGAGTATACGCTTTCTGCTCGATATAACCGTGCCTTTACCGAGACCTTTCCCAATCATTTAGACTTGCCAGAGCGCCTAGTATTATTGGCTGAGAGCGAGACACAGCTGTCACATTTTCCAGAAGCGATTTCGGCTTTCGAAAGAGCTGGTTATGAGTTCTCAGAATTTTCTGGTCGTAGTGATACGGCTTACGCTTCCGTGCTGCTCTATGATGATTATTTAAATAGCATCAAAGCCTTGCCAAAAGATAAGCTGCCAACAGAGCAAGAGGCAAGGCAAGCTCTTCTGGAAAGCTTAAGTATTAAGCGGGAGCAGGCTCAAATGCGATTTGTTGATATTCACAAGCAAGACAATAGAGCGGTTCCGGTTTTGTACCTCGTGAGCTCTGAGTATTTTGACAGGAAAGATTATCAGGGGGCATTACCTTTGGCTCAGCGCCTGATTGACTGGCCGACTTCGTTTGAAGGTGCGCCCAAGCTTGATAAACAAACCTTATTAGAAAGTAGTTTGATTAAAGCGCACAGTTTGTATGCTTTAAATGACTTTGTTCTGTCAGAAGGTGCGTATCAAGAGGTATTGACCCAGATGCCTGCAAAGGACAAGCGCCGGGCTGCAACAATTGAAAGCCTGGCTGCGAGTGTCTTTAAGCAGGCAGAGGCGAAGTTGGCAGATGGGCAGACTTTGCTAGCCGTTGACGAGTTTCTTCGCGTGGGGCTTGTTGCTCCGACTTCCACCCTCAGAGCCAGCGCAGAATATGATGCCGCAGGTTATTTGATTGAATTAAAAGAATGGCATCGTGCTATCGACGTTATTTCAGACTTCAGAAAGCGTTACCCAAAGCATAATTTACTCGATACGCTGCCTGCTAAAATGGCTTTAGCGTATCGTGAAACAGAACAGTGGGAAGCAGCGGCCGGAGAGTTGCGCATTATGCGTAAGCTGGCAAAAACCGAGCAGGAAAAGCAGGATATTCAGTTTATCGTAGCGGAGCTATACGATAAGGCTGACAACAAGAAAGAGGCGATACTCAGTTACCGGCTTTATGCGAATACCTATGCCGAGCCAGCTGATGTCTATATGGAGGTGACTCATCGTTTGGCGCAACTTTATAAAGAAACGGATAAACCCCTGAAGCGACGTTTTTGGTTAGCTAAACAAATGAAGAAGGTCGATAGCTTGGGTGATGCTGCAGATGACCGCATGCGCTTCTTGGCGGCGGGTGCTGCGAGTGTCTTGGCTAATGATGCCTTTATTCAGTACAAACGAATCAAGTTAAAACTACCTCTAAACGAAACCATGATTAAAAAAACCAAAGCTTTGGAAAAAGCTATGAAAGCCTATCAAAAGACGGCGAGTTATGGTGTCTCTCAGTTCTCGACCGAAGCTGGATATCGCATGGCTGATATTTATGCTCAGCTTAGTCGCGACTTAATGGATTCTGATCGCCCTACAGGCCTTAACGAGCTGGAGCTAGAGCAGTACGAAATTCTTCTTGAAGAACAAGCTTATCCCTTTGAAGACAGTGCTATTGAAATTCATGAACAGAACTCCAGTAGGTCTTGGATTGGTATCTACGATGACTGGGTTCAGAATAGTTTTGATGCCTTAAAAGAATTGCTACCGGGGCGTTACGATAAGCCTGAATTAAAGAGCGAGATCATCTATGACTTGTATTAAGGGTCTATTCATCTGTTTGAGGCAATCAATGTCATGTTTTTTGATGGTTTGTCTATGCCTTATCTTGAGTGCCTGTGCAACAAAAGGAAAAATAGATAAGGAATCAATCGCCGCTGAAGATTCGCGACAAGCATTAGTTTCACAATATCAAGACGCTGTTGAAACGATGAAGTCACTAGAGAGTTCATCGGACCAAGCGATGGCTGCCGGGGTATTCAAAGGTAACGATGAGCTTGAAGATAGCTTTCATACTCTGGCAGAAATACATCAGCAAAACCCCTGGTACCCTGGGCCTCTCTTGAACCTTGGCATTAGTAGCTGGTGGTTGGGAAATGTAGAAGAGGCTGAGTCATACTTATCGAAAGTGCTCGCTCTGAAGGACTCGCTTGGGCAGGAGAACAAACAAAAGGCTGATAACAAGGCGTCGATAGATCTGCCTACAGACAAGCGGGCTGAGATTTTGGATAACTTGGCAAAGTTTACTGGCCCGGCACTCAACTATCTCGGTCAAATTATGCGGGAGAAAGGCGATTTCGATCAGGCGGAGAACTATTATCGCCAGGCTTTGGATCAGAACCCTGAAGATATAACAGCCATTAGAAACTTGGGTATCTTGTTGGATTTATATCGTGGGCAGTTTGCGGACGCTTTGCCTTTATACGAGCAATATCAGTCTTTACTTGATGAGCCAGACCCTCAGGTAAAAGACTGGATCTTTGATATCAAAAATAGACAATAAGGAGTTGTAGGATATGAAATTAACTCAATGTTTAATGCTACTGACTTGTCTTATTTTAACGCAAGTTGTGGCGGCAGAAGGAACTGTGATCGCAATCGAAGGGGCGACTATTCGAGGGAACCAAGAGCTTCCTACCGTTTTGTATTTGGTTCCTTGGCAGCCAGCAAAGGTTTACTCTCTTGATGAACCTGAGCAGACCTTGGCATCGTCACGTCCTATTCAGCCGCTTGACCGGGCCAGCTTTCTGAGAATGCAAAGTTACCATGAAGCCTTCAGCAAACAGAATGTAAAAGCGACTACTGTGCCCGCAATACCAAAGTAGGATTCATCACTTAGACAGGTTCTTGTAAGCTAAAAGAAGGTATATTGGCCTATATGGCGTCAAACTATGACAGGAGTCACACAAAGTATGTGCATGGAAGAACATGAACACAATTCGCAACAAATCCTTTCGTGATCTAACCGTCTTTTCTCTCTTTTCAATCTACAATTTTCACAATTGTTTGCAATCGTCAGCGCAGTGCACTTGATGATTGTATAAATTTTAAATGGCCTACAAGGCATAAAGCAAAGAAAACCCCCAGGAGTAAATTGTTATGATCGAGACAATAATTCGATTTTTTCAGGAAGGCGGATTCTTCATGTATCCGATTTCAATCATTTTGGTAGTTGGTTTGGTGATTGCAATTGAACGCTATGTTTACCTGAGTGTCGCTAAGCGTAATAACCGCCAGGACTTTAATAAGCTTCACCGTATGATTAGCGGGAAGGACTTTAAGTCGGCTGTAAAGTTTGCTTCTTCGTCTAAGACCGCCATGTCGAATATGATCGGTGCGGGTCTGGTTCGATTAGGCCGCAGACAGCCACGTGAAGAAATTGAATATGCGATGGAAGAAGGCTTGCTGGAAACAATGCCGCGCTTAGAAAAGCGCACGCAATATCTAGCAACTTTAGCGAATGTTTCAACCTTGCTCGGCTTGTTGGGCACGATCATTGGTTTGATCGCTGCATTTACAGCGGTTGCCTCGGCAGATCCTGCACAAAAAGCTAGCTTGCTATCACAAAGTATTTCAGTAGCGATGAACACGACTGCATTCGGCTTGATTGCGGCGATTCCTTTATTGCTCGTTCACTCAGTACTTCAAACAAAGACTAACGAGATTGTCGATAGTTTTGAAATGGCGGGCATTAAAGTGATGAACTTATTAAGTGATCGATCAGCTTCGGTTCCAGCACCTGCTAAGGCTACACAGTCGCCAAGTGCTGACTCAGGGCTTAATGCGGCAGCCGCTGTTTAGTTGGTCTTTGTAAACCAACTTTATTGATCAATCCTTAGCGAAATAGGCAGACTCGACTATGAAACGCAAACATCGACGCTTACGAAGTGAAGCAGATCTGGATATCACGGCATTTATGAATTTAATGATCGTGCTTGTACCAATCTTGCTGATCAATATGATTTTTGCTCATACGAGTGTGCTTGAGTTGAATTTTCCAACTCAAGACCAAAGCTCAGCTCAGGATGATGAGTCATTGCAGTTACAGGTAATGATTCTGGAAGATAAGTTGGTGGTTGCCGACAATAAAGGCGGTGTTATTAAGCAAATAAATAGTTTAAAGCGGAATTCAGTTGCAAATAATAGCTCTGACAACGCGGCCGTAAGT
>NZ_LWGJ01000557.1:0-585 GCF_001635845.1 Oleiphilus sp. HI0132
TGCCGGTCCACGATTAGCGCAGTCCCCATGAACGTACTATCCAAGATTCAATTTTCGCCTGCGCTACTATCACAAAAGGTGAGAGCGTCCGAGGAAGGTCATGCCGGCTCTGGAATGAAGTTCTACATTCGCATCCGACAGAATATAAAGCCCATCTTAATGTTGGCCTCGGAGCAAGACCCTATAAGCACCATTATGACCATGGCCAGCCCTAACGAAGGCACTAATCTCGTGGCTTTTTCCACTGATCCGTCACAAATTGACCCCAACAACCACGCGCAAGTCCAAAAATTATTGCGCCGCTTTCTACCGGATGTTGATGTGGTGGATACCCTACACTATGACTGGCACCTGGACCCTTACTCAAAGGGTACTTGGTGCGTTCTGAAAAAAGGTCAATTGACGAATTCGATTACTGCATTACGCGAACCCCAAGGGCGAATATATTTTGCCGGTGGCGATATTGACTTAGGCTGGCGCGGATTTATCGACGGCGCTATTGCGACGGGTAACCAAGTTGGCCAAAAAGTGGCTCGTCTACTAAACGCACGCACGACCCCAATTTATAAAACAGAAAAAATGGCA
>NZ_LWGJ01000558.1:0-944 GCF_001635845.1 Oleiphilus sp. HI0132
AATATTGGTAATCCTATTCTTCCCGCAATTCATGGTGGTGTCATTGGTGGCTTTATGGAATTGTCTAGTGCTATGTATTTGCTGGTATCTCAGTCGACTTTGAAATTTCCCAAAATTATTGATTTTTCATTAGATTACTTACGTGCCGGTGCAAACCAGGATACCTATGCCTATTGTAATGTGACCCGCCAGGGTGGCCGCGTTGCTAATGTCGAAGTTCACGCCTGGCAAGAAAGCCGCGATAAGCCAATTGCCTTGGCCAGAGCGCATTTTTTGTTAGAGGATTAGGTTTTTCAAAGGGGTCAGACTCGATTGAAATTCAATCGAGTCTGACCCCTTTGAAATTCAACCTCAATGCCCAGGGTAAGCAGTGGTATCGGTCTTCAATTTAAATATCTGATAAGGGCCTTTTTCTTGAATGTACTGGTCAGGCTTGGCTATCACACTTTGTAGCGCACTAGCAGTAACGTATAACCAGCCATTCGGGCCGAAGCTGAAACCATCAGGCCAGCGAAGCTTCTTGTCTTTGTAAAGTGTTTGTATGGAACCATCAGAGCGCATCTGTATGATAGCCGAATGCTCCAGATCGCTGATGTATAGAGTGTCCTCATCATCGATAGTGATGCCATCGCTCATGGTCTTTTCACCAAAAGCTTCGATTTTAGTTTTCAGCGCTTCTGCACTTAGTGCAGGATTATTCAAATCACTTACCCGTACGCGCCACATCTTCTCGTCGGTAACGGGAGCAAAGTAAAGCCATTCTTCGTTGCGGTCTAGCGCAATAGAGTCAACGCCAGGGCGAATAGCAAAAACACCAAACATCAGCATTTTCACACCTTCGACATGAGGAACATAGTAGTCCGGGTCGACCGAGTCGTGGTCTTCAATAGCAATACGAGCACGCTGTTCTATCACATCATAAACGATGATAGATGGGCTAAGAC
>NZ_LWGJ01000559.1:0-959 GCF_001635845.1 Oleiphilus sp. HI0132
TTTTTAGAGCAGTTACTCTAAACATCCACTCTACAACTTTGCGAATTACGATTAGGTATTGTCATGTTATTTTCTTTAAAAGTTCAATATTACAAAGGTCTAGCAAAAGCACTAAAGGTCGCTGCAGCAGTCGTTCCGATGCCAAAGCCAACGCTTTTCACTGGTGCAGACTCCTCACTGGAATTATGCGATGCTATTGGCCAACTAGGCATTAAAAAGCTAATGATTGCGACCGATGAAGTACTCGTCAGCATCGGACTAATCGACAAAATCAAAGCTCGCTTGGAAGAACTTGACATCAAATACGTAATCTACGACGGCATTCTTCCTGACCCAACCTATGATCAGGTACAAGCAGGTCTAGACTTATTAAGAAACAACAACTGCGAAGCAATTCTTGCCGTAGGCGGTGGCTCACCGATTGATGCAAGCAAGGCTATCGCAGCACGCGCAACAAATGACAAGCCATTAGAGAAGATGGCCGGCTTATTCAAGTTACGTAAAGCACCTTTGCCACTATTCGCCATCCCGACAACTGCAGGCACTGGCTCAGAAGTAACCATCGTGTCTGTCGTATCAGACCCTGAAACCCATCAAAAGACACCTATCATTGACCCTAAACTGGTACCCATGATGGCCGCTTTAGACGGCGCAATGATGCTAGGCCTACCTGCTGCAGTGACGGCTGCAACCGGAATGGACGCACTGACTCATGCGATTGAGTCTTACATTTCAGTTAATGCTACCGATGAGACCGACGCTTACGGAACAGCTGCTACACGTCTAATCATGGAAAATCTTGAAACAGCAGTGAAAGATGGCAGCAACCTGGAAGCTCGACAAAATATGGCTATGGCGTCTTACTATGCTGGCCTGGCTTTCACCAAAGCGAGCGTAGGCTATGTTCACGCCATCGCCCACAACTTTGGTGCGTATTACTCTACACCACACGGTTTGGC
>NZ_LWGJ01000560.1:0-720 GCF_001635845.1 Oleiphilus sp. HI0132
ACTTGGAAGACTTCGATATCGGTGACACAGATGACCTGCCCTCAGATGAAGAAAAGGATAAGGGCGCTTAATCTAAGCGTCTGCTGATGATTTTGTAGGGTGATCGGGCAAGGTTCGAGATAGATTTCAAAAGTGTTATCTTTTTCACGCTTTTTATTATTAAAGGACTTGCATGACAAAAATGCTCTCCCTATAATACGCCCTCACTCGATCTGAGGGCGTAACTCTCTGTAAATAATCGGGTTTTAAGAGGGGTGTTATTACTTCTCTCTTGTATGATCAAGTAAAAAATCACACCAGATTAAGCGGGAATAGCTCAGCTGGTAGAGCACAACCTTGCCAAGGTTGGGGTCGCGAGTTCGAATCTCGTTTCCCGCTCCAATTTATCTTTATTACCTATCGATCATTAAATTCGGCTCATTCTTCAGTCGAGACCTTCTTTATGGTCTAAACTTATTGCTATTTAGTACATTATGAATATCTGCGCGCCTAGCTTGGCTTGGCTTTTCGTAGAGCATTTGCATGATAAGATTTTAGCGGTGAATTTGCTGCTTTCCTGGAGGGTAAGATGTCGGGTGTTTTGGCTTCGGTCGATCAAAGAACCAAGCTGGTAGGTGAAAATCGCTTAGAGTTGCTTATGTTTAAGCTTAGCGGTCATCAGACCTTTGCAATCAATGTATTTAAGGTTCAAGAGGTTCTGAATTTACCAAACCTAACTGC
>NZ_LWGJ01000561.1:0-679 GCF_001635845.1 Oleiphilus sp. HI0132
AATATATAGACTCTCCTCCAGCTCTTGAACACGATGATAAAACCGAATTTGATGGCAAAGAGCTTATTGTCGAACTGTTGAGGAACTCACTAAATATTTGGGAGCGCTCAACAAATAAGACAAAGGTTGACCTGGCAGAGCAAAGTCGCTGCTGGCGTGTATACGTGGACGGCACCACGGTTAAAACTCGAACCTTTGACAAGTACCTGAGCGCTCGTACTATCCCTGATAGGCCCAGGTGGCGAGCCGTAGTGCGCACGGCAAACTTCGTTTTGGCTAACTGCGACTTGAATGAACAAGATACACAGGAACTATCTGAACTAACCAGGCGTGTTGAAGACAACTATTCATAGGCTAGATCACTTGCAATCAATTCCCTCATCAGCTCACCCCCAAATAGAACCAAGGAAGTAAAATGGCAAAATATGATAAGCGGCACTCAAAAGGAAGCGAGCGGACGCTGGAAGAAGCTAATAAGCTGGCAAAAGCGAACCAACGCCCAGGCCAAACGAAAGAACAAACAAAAATCATTGCCCAGGGTATTCAAAAAGGGATTGAGCAGTATAAAAAACAGCACAAAGCCAAAAGCCGAGAGCTCGACAAGCAATTAAAAGCTGCAGAAAAAGCCAAACAGATGGCAAGCAGTAGTGAAGAAAAACAGCTTGAAGAGCATGTTCAG
>NZ_LWGJ01000562.1:0-1867 GCF_001635845.1 Oleiphilus sp. HI0132
TCGCAGTATTTCGAAGATAAGGGGATGACAGCCAAACAGATTTCATATTTACAAGTTAACGATACTGACAAAGCGCTTGCTTCAATTGCTTCACTTAATCGACAGAGGTTTTGCGGAAAGTTAGTTGGTTTGACGGGGTCAGCAGGCAAAACCAGTACTAAGAATATGTTGAAAGCTGTTTTATCAGAATACGGCAAGACCGCGGCAACGAAGGGTAATTTCAATAACGAAGTGGGTGTGCCGCTAACTTTGTTAGACATAAATGCTGAACACCAGTTTTCAGTTGTGGAAATGGGAGCGAGAGCGAAAGGTGATATTGCCTATCTAAGCAATATGGCCCGACCAGATGTTGCAATGGTTTTGAATGCTGGCAGCGCTCACATTGAAGTATTTGGTGATTACGAAGCGATCGTCGAAGGCAAAGGAGAAATTTATGACTCCTTAAGCGCTGACGGCGTTGGAATAATAAACTTCGATGACCCAGCCTATATGACTTGGTTAGAGCGCTTGGGAGGAAGGCAAAGTTTGTCTTTCTCACAGGAAAGTGAAAATGCTGATGTCTTTGCAAGTGATGTTGAATGTGAAGCCGAAGGAAGCTGCTTTACATTGAATTATCACGAAGAGAGCGTAAGGGTTGGTTTACCTGTGCCAGGTTTGCATCAAATCCAAAATGCTCTCGCAGCAGCGACTGCTGCAATTGCTGTTGGATGCGACTTGGAAGGTGTAGCAAAAGGCTTGGCAAAGGTTGAGTCGACAGAAGGGCGTATGAATACAGCTGTCATTAATGATATCACTTTATTAGACGACAGTTACAACGCAAATCCGGCTTCGATGAAAGCAGCCCTTAATGTCTTGTCTATGCAGGCGGGGTATCGAGTTGCCGTGCTGGGTGAAATGGCCGAACTTGGTGCTCATGCGCATGACGCGCATATAGATGTCGCGACTTATGCGCTTGAATTAGGAATCGAAGAGTTTTGCTTGATAGGGCAATACGCAAAACAGATGAGTGAAAGTATTGGTGAGAATGCATTGGTTTTTGAAGACAAAGCCTTGCTTGCAGAGCACCTAGTGAAAGATCAGCACAAAAATAAGATCGTGATGATCAAAGGGTCCAGAAGCGCAGCAATGGATGAAGTTGTAAATTTAATTAAGAGAAGAGTTCACTAATGCTGTATTGGTTGTCATCCGTTTTATCTGAAACATTTGGGTTCTTGTCGGTGTTTCAGTATTTAACCTTGCGAGGAATCCTAGGGGTTTTAACTGCCCTGATGATTTCCTTATGGGTTGGCCCGATGATGATCAAGAAGTTGAGCCATTATCAAATTGGTCAGTCTGTAAGGGATGATGGTCCTCAGTCTCACTTAAGCAAAGCGGGTACGCCAACGATGGGCGGTACTCTAATCATTGTTGCTGTGGCGATTAGTACTTTGATCTGGGGAAATCTGGGTAACAAATATGTCTGGATTACACTATTCGTGACACTGTCATTCGGTGCGATTGGTTGGGTAGATGACTATCGAAAAGTGGTTGAAAAGAACTCTAAAGGTTTACCAGCGAAAGCAAAATACTTTTGGCAGTCAGTTTGTGGTGGTGCTGCGGCATTGCTTTTGTACTTTACAGCAGATCTACCTCAGGAGACCGCGTTAATTGTACCGGTATTTAAGGATTTTGTTTTTGATTTAGGGCCCATGTTCATCGTCTTAAGTTACTTCGTCATCGTTGGGACAAGTAATGCCGTCAACCTGACGGACGGTCTTGACGGCTTGGCGATTATGCCTACGGTTCTCGTGGCGAGTGCCTTAGGTATTTTTGCGTATGTATCAGGTAATAGTGTGTTTGCGGAATATCTACATATCCCTTATCTGCC
>NZ_LWGJ01000563.1:0-1232 GCF_001635845.1 Oleiphilus sp. HI0132
AAGTGGTCTGAAGAGCATCATAAATGGATGGAAACAGTAGATGCTGAGAAAATCTATGAGCTTGAGCCTGCTTTGCGTGAAGGTGTTAAAGATGGTTTGTGGATGTCTCAAGTTTCCAGTATCCGTAACCCTCGTTTACTGCAGGCTTTGTATACCTCTTTGCAGCGTAACCCCTTAGTAACTATTCATGAGGGCGCTGAAGTCTCATCGTTTCTGACGAATAAAGACAAACTTGATGGCGTTAAGTTGCATAATGGTGATGAGCATAGAGCTGATGCCGTCGTCATTTGTAGTGGTGCCTGGAGTCGCAGTGTCGCAAAAAATGATGGTATTGAGGTTAAGCCGGTTAAAGGGCAAATGTTAATTTTTGATGCGCCTATTGGCCTGGTCAACCGGGTTGTGATGAACAACGGTAAGTATGTGATTCCACGTAGAGACGGAAAGGTACTGGCAGGTAGTACTCTGGAAGACGTCGGCTTTGATAAGCGCACAACGGAACAAGCAAAAGAGGAATTGGCAGATATGGCGATAGACCTCTTCCCAGGCTTGGCCTCCTGCCCTATCAGTGCGCATTGGTCGGGTCTACGCCCAGGCTCACCAGATGGCATTCCCTATATTGGCCAAATGAAGGAGTTTGACAACCTTTATATCAATGCCGGCCACTATCGCAATGGCTTGGTGCTCGCACCCGCTTCGGTTGCCTTACTCAGCGCTATTGTTAGTGGTGAATCGACGCCTATACCGAGTGAACCGTATAACCCTTTGATAAGAGTTTGAAGCTAATCTAGCTCAAGCTTCTTCAGCCGATAGCGCAGGGCTCTAAAACTAATTCCCAGCATTTTTGCAGCCGCCGTCCGGTTCCATTTTGTGGCGGCTAGGGCTTGTTCAATTTCATACCGTTCGATTTCTTCCAAATAGTCTTCCAGTGACTGTTCTGGAGGCCTCGCTGATATCCCTGCTTTAGCTGCGCCAGAGTTTTGTTCCCGGCTACCCAGTTCTTGCGCTATCCGGTGTGTCGTTTGTGGTGGCGCTTGAGTATTAGAAGGGCTTTGGATATCTGGGCCCGTTTCGGCTGAATCGGCGCTTAAGTCCAGATCTCCAAGTTCAATGATATTGTCTTCACACAGTGTGAATGCTCTTTCGATGATATTTTCCAGTTCTCGTACATTTCCTGGAAAGCTATACTCTGACAGGCTCTCAAGTGCTGCATTGGAGAGCTTTGCGTCTGTGAC
>NZ_LWGJ01000564.1:0-237 GCF_001635845.1 Oleiphilus sp. HI0132
GTTTGAGCACCTTAAGCAGAGAGAACGCATCAGTTAAAGAGGTTGGCTCGGGGGTCACCACAACGACAGCAACTTGAGACGCGGCAATAAAATGAAGAACGGTTGGAGAAATACCCGCGGCTGTGTCGACCATCATATAGTCATAATGAGGCTCAATTGCACGAATAGAAGTCACCAGCCTTTGTTGCTGCCCGACATCCAACTCAACACACTGAGCGAAACCCGATGCTCCTGGAA
>NZ_LWGJ01000565.1:0-508 GCF_001635845.1 Oleiphilus sp. HI0132
ATAGCATAACAATACATATAAACAATGCGCATTAGGAGCAAATACCATGCGACCAAGTTTTGACCAGCAAGCGCCTAAGAAAGCTACTAACCTAACAGTAAACAGTGACCTTTTAAATCAAGCTAAAAGTTTGAAAATAAACTTATCAGCGACACTTGAACAAGCCTTGATTGTTCAAGTAAAAAAAGCACAACGCGAACAATGGCTTAAAGAAAATAAAGATGCTATTGACGAGCTGAACAAGTTGAGTGAAGAGAATGGTTTATTTTCTGACTCATTCAGGAGCTTTTAATGAGCCAATTTACGCTTTATTTGAACAAAGACAAAAGCAGTAAAAAAACATACCCCTATTTTGTTGATGTGCAAAACAACTTACTAAATGACTTGAATTCAAGACTAGTTATCCCGTTAACCCCTTCGAAAAAAGTTAACGAAAAAGTAGCTCAGAAGCTATGTCCTACAGTTAGAATTGAAGGAGAGGATTTCGTCCTCGTTACCAACCAAATGA
>NZ_LWGJ01000566.1:0-1062 GCF_001635845.1 Oleiphilus sp. HI0132
TTACGTCCAGCGTAAACCTTACCAATTTTGTCTGGGAATTGGCGAGCTGTTTCGATTACGCCACAAGCTGAAGCGTTGATTACGGCAGTTACGCCACCTGACTGTGCGTAGAAAGCATTTTTGATAGTCATTGAATATCCTATTCTTCGATAAAAATGAAAGGTTTCATAAATTTCGCGCATCATACTGCATTTTTATGAAAGTTTCATGAGCCTGATTACTAATCAGTCGGTATCAGTCTTAAAATAAAAACTGTTGACAATTAACCTTGGCGATTCGTATCGAAAGTATAAAAAAGTGAGAGCGGTGCACTCTCACTTCTACTGTTATTCAGGTCAAAAATTAAAGCTAGCTATTAAGTTTCTTGGCAAGAATCTGATTGAACAGTTTAGGGTTTCCTTGTCCTTTAGAGGCTTTCATTAAAGGCCCCATAAATCCGCCCATAAGCTTTTTACGCTTTTTGTCATCGGCCTCTTTATACTGTGCAATCTGATCAGCCATGCCAGCGAGTACTTCGTCAACCAATGCTTCTAGCGCACCGGTATCAGATACCTGCTTTAGACCTTGTGATTCAATAATTGCGTCAACATCATCACCAGATTTTTCCCAAAGTGTATTGAATACTTTCTTTGCACCTGAAGACGACAAAGTGTTGTCTTTAACTCTAAGCACCAGTTGCCCAAGTTGCTCTGCACTGATAGGAGAATCTTTTAAGGAGATGCTGTCGCTGTTGAGTCGCGCGCTTAGCTCTCCCATTGTCCAGTTGGCAGAAAGCTTAGCGTCACCTGAAATGCTACTGGCTGTCTCGAAATAATGAGAAAGGTCTGCCTGTGCTGAGATCAAGCCTGCATCGTAACTTGATAAGCCGTATTCGGCGCAGAACCTTGCCTTTCGTGCATCAGGAAGCTCTGGCATCTCAGTTTTAATCTGATCAATAAACTCGTCAGACAATTCGACAGGAAGCAGGTCAGGGCATGGGAAGTAGCGGTAATCGTTTGCTTCTTCTTTGCTACGCATGGAGCGGGAGATATCTTTCTCTCCATCGTATAAGCGGGTCTCTTG
>NZ_LWGJ01000567.1:0-5656 GCF_001635845.1 Oleiphilus sp. HI0132
TGTGGTAGCTCCTGCATAAGGTAGATAAAGCCCATGCCTTCAGCACCTAGCACGTTTTCTTTTGGGACTTTTACATCCTGGAAGAATAGCTCTGACGTATCCTGTGCCTTCATACCGATCTTATGAAGATTGGTGCCTTTTTCAAAGCCGGGTGAGTTTGCCTCAACTAACAGAAGGCTCGTACCTTTTGCGCCAGCTTCAGGGTTAGTTTTAGCCACCACGATAATTAAATCTGCTAACTGTCCATTAGTGATAAAGGTCTTAGAACCATTGAGTGTATAGAACTCGCCTGACTCGTCTAACACAGCATTGGTTTTCACACCTTGTAAGTCAGAACCGGTGCCAGGCTCTGTCATGGCAATCGCGGTCACAATTGAACCATCAACACAACCCGGCAGGTACTTTTGCTTTTGCTCTTCGGAACCGTAAGCCATGATGTAAGGCACCGCGATGTCTGAGTGCAAGCCAAAGCCGATACCACTTAAGCCGTAATTAGCAACTTCTTCATCGATCACCGCATTGAAACGAAAGTCACCTTCAACACCGCCGTATGCTTCTGGGACAGTTGGGCTTAAAAAGCCGTGTTCACCAGCCTTCTTCCATAGTTCACGAGATACCTGACCGTCTTTCTCCCATTGCTCGTGGTGAGGCACAGCTTCAGCTTCAAGGAACTTCTTAAACGCATCGCGAAACATTTCTTGTTCAGATTCAAATACTGTTCGTTTAATCATCTTTTTCTACCTTTCTTAGAATTATTCAAAGCTTGTGAGGCCCAAAACCTCACAAACTGGTTGATATAGATTTAGCTAGTCTTTGAACGTCAAATTGTCTCGGGCCATATCTTTAAGCAGTTGAGGGACTTCGTATCGCTCACCGCATTGCTGATGCAAGGCTTCGGCCCTTTCAATAAAAGACTCTAAGCCTGTTTGGTTGATAAACTGCAAGATGCCGCCCGTCCAGACCGGATAACCAATTCCCATGATGGAGCCGATATTAGCGTCTCGAACGCTGGTCAGTACTTTTTCTTCGACGCAGCGGACAGTCTCAATCGCTTGAATGTAAAGCAGGCGATCTTTGATCTCATCAACACTAACTTCACGGTCGGGTTGTTCGAACTTATCCTTTAGACCTGACCATAAGTGTTTTTTACCTTGAGCCGGATAATCGTAATAACCACCACCCGCAAGTTTTCCTGCACGTTCTAGCGCAAGCATCTTATTTACAACTTCATCGGCTGGGTGCGCCAGATAAGGTTTGCCTTCCGTTTCAAGATCCTTAATCGTTTGCTTACGAATCTTTTCCATCAAGGTCATGCTAACTTCATCGGTCACTGCCAACGGTCCTACCGGAAAACCTGCCAGGAAGGCTGCATTTTCGATCGCTGCGGCCGGTATCCCTTCACCCAACATGGCGATCCCTTCGTTTGCAAAAGTGCCGAAAACACGGGAAGTGAAGAATCCACGGCTGTCATTAACTACGATTGGCGTTTTACCAATTTGCAAAACGTAGTCATAAGCTTTGGCCAGTGTTTCATCTGAGGTCTTGTCACCACAGATGATTTCTACCAGCGGCATTTTGTCGACTGGCGAAAAGAAATGAAGGCCAATAAAGTTCTCTGGTCGCTCAGAGGCTTCCGCAAGACCAGTAATGGGTAAGGTAGAGGTATTCGAAGCAAATACAGCTGATGACTCTAATTGCGCTTCAGCTTCCTGTGTGACCTTTGCTTTTAGAATTCTGTCTTCAAATACAGCTTCAATGACTAGGTCACAGCCTTTCAAGTCCTGCGCATTATCGGTCGCCAGGATGGCGTTCATGGCAGCATCACGCTTATCACTGCTCAAGCGTCCTTTTTTCACTTTCTTATCAAGGATCTTCCGAGAATACTCTTTACCTTTTTCAGCATTTTCTACTGAAACATCTTTTAACACGACCTCAATGCCCTTAGCTGCTGATGAATAGGCAATACCTGCACCCATCATACCGGCGCCCAAAATTCCCACCTTACTCACCTTTGACGCTTCTACGCCATCAGGACGCGCTGCCCCCGCCTTGATTTCATTGAGTTGATACCAGAAAGTACCGATCATATTCTTCGCTACCTTGCTACAAACCAGCTCAACGAAATATCGTGTCTCAATGCGCATTGCCGAGTCGACATCAACTTGTAGGCTTTCAACCATTACCGAGAGAATCGACTCAGGAGCTGGCATGGTGCCTTTGGTTTTTTCGCGCATCATTGCGGGTGCAATCGGTAACATCTTCGCTAAGGCAGGCGTTGAAGGTTTTCCTCCTGGCACTTTATAGCCTTTTACATCATAAGGTTGTTGGGCTTTAGGGTTGGCTTTAATCCAAGCAATAGCCGAAGAAACAAGTTCTTCAGGTGTACCCACAATCTCATTGATCAAACCAAGGTCTTTACCTTTCTCAGGTTTGAACTGTTTGCCTTCGGTCAAAAACGGCAATGCCGCCTGAAGGCCTAAGAGACGAGACATACGGACAACACCGCCACCACCGGGCAACAAGCCAAGCGTCACTTCAGGTAGACCTAGCGTCACACCTTTGCTTAAAGCGACACGGTAATGACACGAAAGCGCAAGCTCCCACCCCCCCCCAAGTGCAGCGCCGTTGATACAAGCAACAACCGGCTTACCAGATGTTTCTAGCTCTCGCATTGCCAGTTTTAGGCGGTCAACCATCTTATACAGAACCGAGGCATTTTGACGTGTAGTTGCATAGAGGTCATCAAGGTTGCCACCGGCAAAGAAAGTCGACTTATTTGAACGGAATAGCACACCTGCGAAGTCTTCATCACGAAGTTGTTCGACTGCTGCGCATAAGGAGTCTGTAAATTCCTGGTCCATTAAGTTGGCACCGGAATTGGGCTTATCAAGAATTAAGTGAACGATATTATCTTGATCTTTTTCTACAATCACTGAACTCGTGTTGTTATTTATACTCACGGCCGTTCTCCTCTTAAACTCTTTCGATAATCGTTGCGATACCCATGCCACCGCCGACACACAAGGTCGCTAGACCAGTCTTTAAGTCACGCGCTTCGAGCTCATCTAGTAACGTACCCAAAATGATTGCGCCTGTTGCGCCTAAAGGGTGACCCATCGCGATTGAACCGCCATTAACATTTACTTTTTCTTCACTCACTTCTAGTTCGTCCATAAAGCGCATGACCACAGAGGCGAATGCTTCGTTCACCTCGAACAAGTCGATGTCCTTAACGTCCATGCCAGCTACTTTAAGTGCTTTTCGTGCAGCGGGCGCAGGACCTGTGAGCATAATCGTCGGGTCAGTTCCAACAACAGCTGTAGAAACAATACGAGCCCGTGGTTCCATACCGAATTTTTTACCAGCAGCCTCACTACCAATTAAGACAGCTGCAGCACCATCAACAATACCCGAGGAGTTACCAGGTGAATGGATGTGATTGATTGACTCAACTTGCGGATAACGCTGACGAGCAACACCGTCAAAGCCCATCTCGCCCATCATCTGGAACGAAGCTTTTAACTTACCCAAGGTCTCCATGGATGCATCCGCCCGAACCAACTCATCGTTCGCTAAAATTTCGATACCATTACGATCAACGACCGGCACCACAGATTTTTCGAAAGAGCCGCGTTCCCAAGCCGCCGCTGCTTTATGATGCGAACGCATAGCAAAGGCATCGACGTCTTCACGGGAGTATCCACCCAAGGTAGCGATCAAATCTGCACCAATGCCCTGCGGCATAAAACCCGTTTTAAAGTTCGTTTCGGGGTCCATTGCCCAAGCACCACCATCGCTCCCCATCGGGACTCGTGACATAGACTCGATACCCCCAGCGACCACGAGATTTTCCCAACCTGAACGAATCTTCATTGCAGCGGTGTTAACCGCCTCGAGCCCCGATGCGCAAAAGCGATTAAGGACAACACCTGCAACATCATCATTCCATCCTGCAGCCAATGCTGCAGTTTTTGCGATATCAGCACCTTGGTCGCCAACAGCGGTAACGCAGCCCATGACGATATCGTCAACCTCAGCTGTATCGAAACCATTGCGCTGTTGAAGAGCGTTTAATAAATCTGAAAGAAGTGTTACCGGTTTTACTTCATGAAGAGCGCCGCTCGCTTTACCTCGGCCCCGAGGTGTGCGAATCGCGTCAAATATTAGGGCTTCATTTGTCATTGTACTTATCCTATAAAATTTGTTCGTCCATTGAATGGAAAACGCATTATTAGGATAGCTGGCTAAGCGAAGGTCTCAATGATATTTCATAGCAATAAAGTTGATCATTTATTGCAAGCTTAGAAAGGGTCTACAGAAAACGCCGACTTTATAGGGGCAATAGCGTATCTATTTCTGTAGGCAGGGGGCTCGCTCCCTCGCAATGAATCTGTATGGTGTCTGCCCGAAGCCAAACCGCCTGCGAGTCGAGGAAGGCTCTGCCTACATTGAGCATTATTAAGCTTTATGCGCCTGTTCTAGATATTCGTGACTTTGCATTTCTAACAAACGGCTTTCTGTACGTTCGAACTCAAAGCTAAGTTTGCCGCCCTGGTAAATTTCATGGATAGGCGCTTCAGCAGAGATAATCACCTTAACGCTGCGGTCATAAAATTCATCAACCATATTGATAAAGCGCCTCGCCTGATCATCTGTATCGATACTCATCTGAGGGACGTTACTCACGATCACTGCGTGAAATTCTCTTGCGATCTCAATGTAGTCATTCTGGCTTCTAGGTCCATCGCAAAGCTCGGAAAATGTAAACCAAACAACATCGTCAGCGTGCCGTAGCGCTTTAAGAGGGCGACCATTAATCTCAAGCTCTAGCTCGTGTGAACCTGCTTCAACAGCGAGCTGTTTAAAGTATTTATCCAAATTGATATCGGCTTGTGCGTCTAAAGGAAAATGATAAAGCTCAGCCTGCTCAAGTGTACGTAAGCGGTAATCGTTACCGCCATCAACATTCACAACCTCGGTGTACTTGTTAACAAGATCGATAGCAGGCAGAAAGCGATCACGCTGTAGGCCATCCTTGTATAAACCATCTGGAACAATGTTTGAAGTACATACAAGGGAAACACCGTTCGCAAAAAGCTCTTGCATTAAACCGCCAAGAATCATTGCATCACCGATATCGGAAACAAAAAACTCGTCGAAGCAAATTATACGGGCCTCATCACTCAACTTCTTCGCAACGATATGCAATGGGTTCTTTTCGCCTTCAAGCGTAGTCAGCTCCTGGTGAACCCTTTGCATAAAGCGATGGAAGTGAATGCGCATTTTTTGCTCAAAAGGCAGGCTTTCATAGAAGTTATCCATTAGATAAGTTTTACCACGACCCACCCCGCCCCAGAAGTAAAGCCCTTTGACAGGCTCTGGCTTCTTTTTAGAAAACTTGTTAAACCACTTCCCGGCTAAGCGCTTGCGCTCTGCTTCATCTGAAATTAGATTTTCATACAGCGTTTGCAGTCTATCTACCGCCATTTTCTGTGCAGGGTCTTTAACGAAACCTTCCTTTTGCAAATCTTGTAAATAACGTTGCAAGGGAGAGNGCGGTAAAGACGACATATTCGAAAAATCCTAATACGAGTAAAACTAACTCTGGAAGCTTTTCTGTGAAACTTTTTTCAGAGGCCTAAAAAAGCGGCTATTT
>NZ_LWGJ01000568.1:0-864 GCF_001635845.1 Oleiphilus sp. HI0132
TCATGGAAGGTGCGCTTGATAGTAATGTGATTGATATTGGTTTGAATATGGTCAAGACCAAATCGCGGGATAAAGTCGCTGAATATGCCTTTGACCTATATACCTCACGTATTTTACTCGTGGGTAATGGTAATTCCCGAAACAATCAAGGTGCAGGTATTCTTGCGGTTAAACAAGGCAGTGATATCGATATTTTGTTGTTGGCTAAGGGCTATCAAGTTAACACTCAAGCTTATTCGATTGATAGGCTGATCGAGATGTATCGTGAAGGACTCATTAATTCATTTGCAGAGTCAGAAGTGAGTATCTTTGATGCGCTTCAGGCTTTGGATGCGGATGAGGTCGATTATGATTATGAAGTACTGGCCGAAGCCGCTGGCGGAGCTTATGTCGCTAAGCACTTCTTGAAAAATAACCCCTCAGTGATTAAAGACTGGCAGCAAGTAACGAGTGTTTGTGCTTACCTTGCACCCAAGATCGAATTATAAGTAGATCCTGTTGTCAGGCCTATGCTCCCTTGATTCGGGCTGATCATCCCTAGGAAATTATGCCTCTTTTCTGATAGAATCCGCGTGCGCCGTAGAGATAGCTGTATAAGTTTTGTGCAGTTTTACGGTGCCATATTCTAGCGATTTACGAAAGAGGTTCGTTGCATGTCTGTTGTTCGATGGCTATTAGGCCGTATTATTCTATTAGTTGATTTTCTGTTTAAGCCTCGTAAACCCAAGCTTTCCAGCGAGAAGCAGTTAGAACTGGACGCGGCGACGCAGAACATATCGCTATATCAGTATGCTGCCTGTCCATTTTGCGTAAAGGTTCGATGGGCTGCGCGTCGTCAGGGCTTAAATATTGAGACTCGTGATG
>NZ_LWGJ01000569.1:0-1023 GCF_001635845.1 Oleiphilus sp. HI0132
ATGCACCGCACTGACTATCGCACGAGGTGTAATGGTTGCACCTGTTAACTGATCAAAGTCTCCACCATCTTTCTTCACTTGCCACTGAGTTTCAGTCAAGTTCGCCAAAGACTTGCCGTTGAAGGATAAAACCCAATCAGACTTCTTCAAGTCGATTTTATCACCTAAGCCCGGCGTCTCTTTATGCTCTATCACTCTCACACCCTTAAGCTCCCCCGACATATCAATACTCATAATCAAACGTATAGGGCCTGTATATCCATCAGGCGCCACAACAGGCAATATTAGGTGGGTAGGAAGCTGATCTTTTAAAGCGATGAATGCCTCTACTGGTTCAATAGTCCCCAAGGCTTCAGATGGAGCTAGTGTAAAGGCATCATCGAGTAATTCATTATCGAACTCAGAAAGTGGCACAATCTGCAATAAGGCCTTTGACCTTGCTTGCTTCACCTGCTCTGCAATTTTCTCTTTCGTCCCCTGTTGGGTAAAGGCAATTAAACCGGCAGTAATAATTGCGAACAAACCCAGCCCCCACGCAGACCGAAGTATCGACAAGCCCAGGGTGTCTATCGTTTCAGAAAGCGGTTCGCCCAGCTCTTCTCGTTCGTCAGTTGGATTAAGCTTATCAGTCATCTCTTAAGCCTCCTCTTTCTGCTTGGCGCCGCGTTTTGCCGACTCATAGCCATAAGTTCTTGGCTGCGTATAAACATCAATCAGGGGTGCTGCAAAATTCATCAATAGCACAGCGAAAGCAAAGGCATCAGGGTATGCACCATAAACGCGAATAATATAGGTCAGTAAACCGATACCAATACCAAAAATCAAACGGCCACGAGTCGTGGTACATGAGGTAACGGGATCCGTTGCTATAAAGAAAGCTCCCAGCATGGTCGCACCAGACAGCATATGCAGGCTAAGCGGTGCGAACTGGTCTGCATCATAGCCCAAGACAAGCGCTGGCAAGGCCAAGCCAAGGATTACTCCCAAAGGCGTCTGCCAAGGTATGATCTTTTTCACAAGTAA
>NZ_LWGJ01000570.1:0-818 GCF_001635845.1 Oleiphilus sp. HI0132
TTAGGTAACCAGATAAGGTCAGTGCGTCACCTATCAATGTAATCAAGTGAACGACGTCGCGACCAGCAATACTTATTTCCTGCAGGGTAGGGTTGCTGAGGCCACTTTCTGATGGCGGAGTAACACCAATGAAATAATCGCCAGCACTCATATTTTCAAATAAGTACGCACCGTCCGACGATGTAGCCACAGAACTCAGATATTGTTTTTGACTATTATAGATTGCTACTTCCGCGCCTCCAACGGGGCTTCCCTCACCATTAACAACACCGCTTAAGCTAATACCAACTAACTCCGGTGGCGGTGGTGAAATAATCTCGGGGACATCACATGCATCGCCAATACCATTAGCGTCACGATCACTCTGATCTGCATTGGGTATTAGTGGACAATTGTCATTTTCGTCAAGTATTCCATCGTTATCGAAGTCATTTTCGATAACGGAAGGCGCATCACAGGCATCACCTATCCCGTCGCTATCACTATCACTTTGATCCGGGTTAGGTGTTAATGGGCAGTTATCGACTCCGTCAAGCACGCCGTCATCGTCATAATCATCGTCTGAGATAAGCGGAACATCACAAGCATCACCTATACCATTATTGTCACGGTCAGCCTGATCACTATTCGGAAATCAAAGGGCAGTTATCGCTTTCATCTGGAATACCATCCCTGTCGTAATCAACTAGGGCCGGTGTATCGCATACATCACCAATGCCATCATTATCACTATCAAGCTGGTTAGTGTTTGGAATTAACGGACAATTATCAACATCATTCAGTATGCCGTCGTTATCATAATCATCGTCAGATACTAA
>NZ_LWGJ01000571.1:0-1142 GCF_001635845.1 Oleiphilus sp. HI0132
TTTTCTCAGGCGGGTATTATATTAGGGTTCTTTATTGTTGTGGGAACACTGAATGCTTTTAAGGAGCCGGTGAATGCTTATTTGCTCAGTGTTGATAAGCAGTCGCTGATGCTTAAGCTGAGTATTTTTGCGCTTATTCTGTCTTTGAGTGTGAATTTGACTCTCATTTCTCAGTGGGGGTTACAGGGTGCTATCACTGCATACATTATCGTGGCAATTGTTCTTGTTGTCGTGCTTCTCGGGATCGCTTATCGCTTCCTGGGGATTGTTCCGGATATCAGAAAACTATTGTGGGTGCTTGTTTCTGCATTTGTTTCCTTACAGTTCTCGATCTATGTATCCGGCTTTTTTGAGGGGGTTGTGGAAATTATCGTTGGCTATATTTGCTTCGGGTTAGTGTATCTGCTGTTGCTGATCGTGCTGAATGCACTGAGTGCCAGCGATTACCAAATGCTAAAAACGATGAGCGAGCGTTTAGGGCCAAAAGTGTCGGCAATAATTTGTCTGCTTGTGAATGTACGCTTAAAGATATAACAGGGACGAGATATGTATAGCTGGTTGTTTAGAACATTATTATATCCGCTTTATGAAACACATATGGCTAAGCGTAAGACGCTTGCTTATGTTCATGAGTACCAAGAAAACCAAAATCGTTCTCTATCTACTCTGGAGTCTATTCAACTAGATAAGCTTCGAGCCTTGCTGGTTCATACTTATGAGAATTGTGCTTTTTATCAGTCGCAGTGGGATCAGATTGGATTTGACCCCGCCGCTGTAGAGAGTGTCAAAGACCTTGAGGTATTACCTGTACTTGATAAAGATGTTATTCGTGATAACTACGAAGGCTTTGTAGCAGCTACACATAAAGGGAAGAACATTAAGAAAGCTACCGGAGGTTCATCCGGTGTGCCGTTCAGGTTTGAATTGGATCAAGAAAGTAATGAGCGCCGGCAAGGAGTCATGTGGAGAGGGTATGGAAACCTTGGTGCCGGGCTTGGTGTTAAATCACTTTATTTGTGGGGAGCGAACATTGCGCCTGTTGGTGCTAAGTCAGCCCTTAAAGATAAGCTTTATCACGCTTTCTATAATCGAAAGATATTAAACTCTTTCGAAATGACGGCATATAACTTGGGAACTTATGT
>NZ_LWGJ01000572.1:0-614 GCF_001635845.1 Oleiphilus sp. HI0132
TTTTACCCTTACCCTTAGCACCCTCACTACTAATATCGCCCATTAGCCCCTTTAACAACTCAGCTAACTCTCCAGCATCCGCATGTTTAAGTCGGACTACCTTGGTTTTACCACCCGTGGATGAAGGTTGATCCAGTTTGGCTATCAACTCTCGCATTTTCTCCCGGAATGCCTCATCGCCTCGAAGGATAAGCCGATTGCTGCGCTGATCTGCAACAACACTAAATTTATTGCCGCCACTTTTTCCTTTAGCTTTACTCAGCTCGCTAGGTGCTAACTCTTCTAAGAGCTTTACCATATCACCAACCCATGCTTCTTTAAGCTGAACAACTTCAAGTTCATATTTAGAAGGGCTATCCAGCTCATCAATAATCTTACTAATTCGTTTTATGTTCGCCAGGTGATCACTAATAATCAAAGCATTGGCAGCTGCGACACCCGCAAGGTGTCCATATTTTGCCACCATCGGTCTAAGAATCGGAACCAACTCTAAAGCACGAGCATTGTTAACCTGAATTACCCGCGTAACGATTTGCTCTGATGGTACCTTTTTCAAAAAACGATCGTTCTGAGCACTCTGCTTGGCATCATTTTGTCTGACAATCTTGATCACT
>NZ_LWGJ01000573.1:0-552 GCF_001635845.1 Oleiphilus sp. HI0132
GCGTGCGTCTGAACGCTGATGGCAGCTTTGATTTCGTTAAAGAAATTCATGGAGACACCATATCTGACGTACTCAGCTATGTAGAGTATCAACCTAAAAATATGATGCTCAACTACCGAAATACGGCTGAGAGAGCGGTAAAAGAAGGACGAATTACAGCACGAGAGCGTCAGCAGATGATCAAAACCTTTAACTCGAGTATGCAAGGTTACACCTACTACGAGAGAGAACATTGAGCCGTAATAGCGCTTAGCTAAGGCTATATTATTGAATAAGATTATTGTAACAACTGAAAGAACAGGACTATGACTATGGCAAAAGTATTGATTATCGGCGCTGGTGGCGTCGGTCAAGTCGTTGCGCAAAAATGCGCTCAATTACCCGATATTTTTACCGAGATTACGCTTGCTAGCCGGACAGAATCTAAGTGCAAAGCAATCGCCAAGCAGATACAAGAAAACTATCAGCGGACAATCGAAACGGCTCAGGTTGACGCCGATAAGGTTCCTGAATTAGTCGCGCTCTTAGAGAAAGTTAAACCGTTTATGGTCA
>NZ_LWGJ01000574.1:0-843 GCF_001635845.1 Oleiphilus sp. HI0132
GCAGCTCGGCAAAACGAAAGACTTGTGGTGTAAATGCTCGCCAAAGTTTGTCCCGATCCGAAGTACCCTCAATCGCCCTTCCATCTTGTGATACCTTAATCGTATCAACAACGCGAGACGCCAGAATAGCACCGCCCTCTGAACCGTCCCAGGCGTCAACATGTTCAATCAAGTTATCTATATCTTCTCGACTTAAACAGGGCCGCGCAGCGTCATGCACCCACACCCAATCTTGCTCATCGGCAATACCTACCAAAGCATCAAGACCATTTAAAACAGTATTGAAGCGTTCACTACCACCCTTATACTGAATCACTCGAGCATCTTGAGCCAAACTATCGCTATCAAAATAGTCATCAGCCTCGGAAATACCTATATGCACCTGAGTAAAGCGAGGGTGGTCAAGGAAGGCTTTGGCACTCAGATAAAGAACACTGCTTGAACCAAGCTGAAGATATTGTTTAGGGATGTCACTTTGCATTCTGCTGCCAACACCCGCTGCCGGAATAATGACCCAAAACCGAGGTAGTGCTTGCTTAGCAGAGTCTAAGCCTGAGAGGGGTGAGGAGGTAAACGAAGGACTGGGGCTTGAAACCGACATAGTTGGGGCACAAAGTGATAAATAAAAACCTATGACCCGCTCTTGGTCATGGCAGGCGCTTGCAATGGGCCATTATAGTTTCGAAGCCACTACCATGTAAAAGGTTTCGTCTCGCCCTATCATGCCCAAACTGAAACGAGCACGTTCTTCAATCGCATCATAGCCATTTTTAAGGTCTAGCACCTCAGCATTCAGCTGAGCATTGCGCTCACTTAAGGTGTCATTCGCCGCCTGCTGCAAAG
>NZ_LWGJ01000575.1:0-783 GCF_001635845.1 Oleiphilus sp. HI0132
ATGATCGGGAGGAAACGGCTCTACCAGCTTTTCAAAAAACTTATACATAAATAGTGGTGTTGGATCGGTATATTTGTATATGAAAACCAATAACTTACTTTAATATTGAGGCCATTTCTTTTATCGAGGTACGGGTGAAAGCCTGAAAGTCGTTATCGAGTATGTGTCTGTGATAATGTCTGCTAATCTTAAAAATAGAACAATGTATCAATGTAAGTTTCACAGCCTCAAGTATACCGCTTTTTTCGAGATATGGCTTTGTATCAATGAAGAATGGAGTTCAATAGACAATGAGTGATCAAACTAGCGAGAGCCAATGCATCGACATGGACAAGCTAACAGAAACTTTTATGAACAATATGGATATTGTTAAGCAGGTATTGTCCTCTTTCAAAGGTAGCTTTGTGACGTTTGAAGAAGAGTTTCTAAATGCTCAGCAGCAGGGCGATACAGAGTTAATGTCACGCCTTGCTCACGGCTTGAAAGGCAGTGCCGGGAATATCAGAGCGTCATCTCTATCGGCGAAGGCTGCTGATCTTCAGCATAAAATAGATCTAGGTGAAGCTCCGGGTTTACTTGCGGAAGAGGTAATCTCTGGCTTAGCTGCTTTGATTTGTGAGATTGATGCTGTCACGACAGGGTAGGTCATTTTGAAAAACTTGCTAGATCAATGGAAGGACGCTGAAGCCTGGCTTTTAGCCTCACCAAAGCCCTCAATGAATCCCCTTATGTCTTTGCTTCGGGACGCCCTTCGAATTCTTTATGTTGTGATCCGTGATATCG
>NZ_LWGJ01000576.1:0-1181 GCF_001635845.1 Oleiphilus sp. HI0132
TGTGACTGGATTTCAGAGTCGGAGCAATTTGGTAAACAAGTTCGAATACATAAGAATGGATGTGATTTCGGCAGCCTGCTAGCTAAGAAATTACCAATCAGAAGATCGATCGTGTTGCCGTTCTGCTCAAATGGAATCGTCTGAGATAGCTTAAACAGTAAAGCATGTTCGACTTGTTCGGCTTGCAGCTCGTTTTGCTGAACGTCCTTGCTTAGCGCACCGTTGGGTAGACTTTTTCTTACCTGCCTAAGTGGTGCAACGACTTGTTCGTGCCAAGAGTCTAGCTCTTCGTTGATGTTGGGTAGCAGCGGTGTAATATTCTTTTTCATAAGCCCAGCCCACATTGCAAAGAGTGATAGGTTGACGCGAAAGCCTTGGGCATCTTGTAGGTCTAATANGGTGTCTTGCAGTGTTTTATTCTTCCACAGCTTAAGTGAACATAGCCAAAATTCATTCTCTAGAGAGAGGGCGTTCATTTCTGCTGCCGATATTGCGGTGATAGAGGGGCGGCTATGAGTCATTTGGTTAGAGCATATTTGATAAGTGTAAATCGAAATAAATCCATAGGAATTTATCGGCATCTTAGGATTGATGTTGCGTAGGATATCCGCTACCGTCTGCGCCATCCAGACATATCTTATCAGTAAAGGCAGGTTTCCTGAATGTTAAAGATCGATGCATTGACCCTACGAAGAGGCCCGGAGCCTTTATTAGCCGAGGCGAATGCCCTTGTGCATGCCGGTCAACGTGTGGCGATTATTGGCGCCAACGGGGCAGGAAAAACAAGCTTGTTTAAACTTATCTTAGGCGAACTTAGCCCGGATTCGGGTGCCTATTCTTTGCCCGGTAACTGCCGTGTTTCTCATATGGCTCAGGAAGTCACAGCAGGAGAGCGAACGGCTAAAGATTATGTGCTCGATGGCCATCAGCAGCTCCGTAGTCTGGAGGCTGAATTAAAACAAGCTGAAGCCGCACACGATGACCATAAAATTGCTGAACTCCATGGAGAGCTGGAGCACATAGGTGCCTATGAAGCACCAGTTATCGTGGAAAAGTTACTGCATGGTTTGGGATTTGATCAGAAAGACATGCAGCGCCCGGTTAATGACTTCTCTGGTGGTTGGCGAATTCGTTTGAATTTGGCGCAAGCACTGATGTGCCCTTCTGACCTATTGTTGCTG
>NZ_LWGJ01000577.1:0-619 GCF_001635845.1 Oleiphilus sp. HI0132
AGAATCACTTACATGTATGACTCACCGCGGTGGTATCGCAGCAGATGGTAAAACTGGCGATGGCTGTGGGTTGTTGATTCAGAAACCTGATACGTTCTTCAGGCAGGTGGTTAAGGAGCAGTTTAGCGCCGATCTGAATGAGATTTACGGCGTAGGAATGGTTTTCCTTTCACAGGACCCTACGAAAGCGCAGCAAGCTAAAACAACGATGAGTGCAGAGCTTGAAGCACAAGGTCTTACCGTTGTTGGTTGGCGCTTGGTTCCGACTAATAACGATTGCTTGGGTCGTATGGCTCTGGATTGCTTGCCACAGATTGAGCAGGTCTTTGTTCAGGCTGACGGGCTTAGTGAGCGTGAACTGTCTCTTAAGCTTTTTGTTGCGCGCCGTAAGACTGAAATGGCTTTGGCGTCTGATGAAGAATTCTACGTTTGTAGTTTGTCAGAAAAAGTCGTGTCTTATAAAGGGCTGATGATGCCGGTTGACCTGCCGAATTTTTATTTGGATCTGGGTAATCCAGATGTTGAGACAAGCATTTGTGTTTTTCATCAGCGTTTCTCCACTAATACTATGCCAAAGTGGCCACTAGCCCAGCCATTTAGATGTATTGCTCACAACGGT
>NZ_LWGJ01000578.1:0-1285 GCF_001635845.1 Oleiphilus sp. HI0132
AACAACCTTACTGCCAATTCTATGGTCTGAGGTGTAACGCTTGTCTAGTTGCCGAGGTTGGGCTTCTCTCCCGATATCGATCGCCGTATCGATACTAATTTCATTGTCAGGAGAGTTGGTGAAAGCCTTCATTTTTTGGTACCAAGCCAACGCGGCTGTATTCTTGGAAATATCCTTTTTAAGGCCGACTTCCGTCAGAAACCAGAAACAATGATAAGCAGAGAAGTCTAGAATATTCGGTGTGTTACCACCGATAAACTCATTCGAGCTTAAGTTTTCTGATAGATAGCTTAGACCTTGCTTAATATGTTTGTTGGCTGATCTAGGGCTGCCGAGGGATACCGAGGCTTTGGCGCCCATTTCTATCCTGTCTTTCAAGAACAGAAGTAAATTCCATAAGCCTTTGTCTTTAGCAATACGTCGAAGTAATGATAAAGAGAATGCTTTATTTACACATGCAAAAAATAGCTTTGATTCAAGCCATTGTCTTTCAGTTAGAAGGCCTTGATTCAGAGCTTCGTTGGCTAACGATGGTTCGTCAGCGATAGCGGCGAGTTCATCAGCTATAAGGCTCGTATCACAAAAAATATCAGCTCCCACCTGTGCCACTGGTATTCTGTTATAACCTCCTGAAAGTAAGTCCAGTTTGCCTCGTGGCGNCGCTTCTGAGGTCAGACAGGAGGACCACTCTTGGTTGGTATAGCCAAGCATCGCTCTTATTTTTTCAGAGAAAGGAGACAGAGGGTAGTGGTGCAGTATTATGCTCATTGAAGATGTTCCAGAATAACAGGCTTAGTTGATATCCAGGCTATCTAAGCATAAAACTGTCTCGTGGTATAGTTCGCAATGCAAACTGCTGTATTTGGCTGTTGTGGCTAGGTGCTAGAACCAGGAGTGACGTATAGGCCGCTTCCGGAAAAACTGGCTCGATGACCTACATTGGTTAGCCTTAGTTTGTGTGATAAGGCTGCTACGTGTTTTGAGCAAGGTAATATGTTTTGAATATAAAGTGGTAATAAGCTCTGGATTGCTTTTTCTAATGAAAATCAGGTTAGTCGAAAGGCTGTTCTTGTTTCGTTGGAACTGAGAGTATGTGAATTATGTCGACTATCTATTCATGATATAAACGAATAACTCGAATATAGTTTGTGAATAAAATCCACTAATCTTTTAGGCTTGGACGGAATGTATGGTCGTTAATTTGACGAGGAGAGCGCTCTAAACTGTAGGGAGTAATAGGGGGTTAAGTCGTTAAGTAGAAGCACAAATAAAAACAGCCAGCTGA
>NZ_LWGJ01000579.1:0-1238 GCF_001635845.1 Oleiphilus sp. HI0132
CAGTCTTAGTTAGGATGCCAGAAGCTAAGCCTCGCCAACCCGCATGTGCGGCAGCGACTTGCGTTGCCTGTTTGTTGCAGAACAGTACCGGAAGGCAGTCGGCCGTCATAACGACACAGGCTTCTTGCTGCTTGCGAGTATAACTTGCGTCTGCTTGAGTGCTGATAGATGAGCTTTCGGCCTGAACAAGAGTATTACTATGTATCTGCTCCAGCCAATGAATATTCTCTGCATTTAAGGCGCAGTGGGACGCAAGTACTGTCCTGTTGTGTCGTACAGTTTGTTCATTATCGTTGACGTGTAGGGCCAAGTTAAAGTCTTGGTAGCTGCTTAGCTTGCTATCTGGCATCGTGTCGGGAGCCAAGCGAGACGTAGTAAAGGCGACTACTTGACTCGCGACGGGCCATTCAGGTTTTAACCATGTTGTAGGTAAGTCGCAAGGGCTCATTGTTCGCTTAGCACCGCTAGTAAGTTTTGCATATCTTCAGGTAAATCGACTTCCCAGCTCATCTCCTCACCAGTTTGAGGGTGAATGAGGGTTAATTTTTTAGCATGCAATGCTTGTCGTTCAAATTGCCTAAGTTTATTTTTTACTTCATCGCTTGCACCGGCTGGAAGTTTCATTCTTCCTGCATAGGTGGTGTCCCCTATAAGCGGGTGTTTAATATGTGCCATATGGACGCGAATTTGATGGGTTCGTCCAGTTTCTAATTTAACGCGTATGTGAGTGTGAGCGAGAAAGCGTTCTAAAACGCGATAGTGAGTCACCGCATGTTTGCCGAACTGGTTGACGGCCATCTTTTTGCGGTTTTTAGGGCTGCGTGCAATAGGCTCGTTGATGGTTCCGCCGCCCGTCATGACTCCTGCAGCGATAGCTTCGTATTCTCTGCCCATTTCGCGACTTTGAAGTTGTTCAACAATATGGGCGTGAGCTGTTAGTGTTTTAGCGACCACCATTAAACCGGTCGTGTCTTTATCCAGGCGGTGAACGATACCGGCCCTGGGAACGGCTTTGATATCAGGAAAGTGATGCAGCAAGGCGTTAACTAAAGTGCCTGAGTGGTTACCGGCGGCGGGGTGAACTACCATTCCAGCTGGTTTGTTGATGATCAGAATGTCTTCATCTTGATAAACGATATCAAGCGGGATGTCTTCAGCAAGCCACTCTCCCTGACTTTCAAGCTCGGCTTTCACTTCAATGAGATCATTTATTTTGACTTTGTCTTTGGACCGCGCGA
>NZ_LWGJ01000580.1:0-522 GCF_001635845.1 Oleiphilus sp. HI0132
CTCTTATGGAGACACTATAGCATTCCAAACTGGCACCTAAACTACCACCGTCTTGCCTATTGGGATCGATTTGCTCGTCCAAGCACTCAGCCGCCCTATAAGCTTGGTGTTGAGAACTGGTGGCGTAAAACAAGCAATGATTAGGGTTTCCCATTTCCTGTAACATTCCTGTCATAAAAACTTAATATCCTGTATTGGTCGTATCACACACAAAACGGGAATCAAGCAATGATCGCACAGAAACTACGTATACTTGGCTTATCAACGGTTATGGCTCTTGGTGTAGCTGCGTGCGCAAGCACGGATACAAAAGAAGCTACTTCAGCGTCTGAAACAATGCAAACGCAAACAAAGATGTCAGTAAAGGTACCGGCATTATATGAAGTACACCACGATGGCCGTATTTACTTTTTCTATGATAAAGCCTTATACCAATCTTTCCTTAAGACTGGGCATACTGCTTACATGGTTGCACGCATCGGTGCAGGCCCTAAAGGCGAAACCCTAATCATTGCTTGTTTT
>NZ_LWGJ01000581.1:0-1027 GCF_001635845.1 Oleiphilus sp. HI0132
CGTACGTACCATCAACTCAATACCGCTTCGTTTGCTTGGTAGTGGTTTCCCTGATGAACTAGAAGTGAGGGGTGAGATATTTATGCCTCTGGTTTCATTCAATCGACTTAATGAAGAAGCGCAAACGAACGGAGACAAACTGTTCGTTAATCCGCGTAATGCTGCCGCAGGTAGTTTACGCCAGCTCGATTCCAAAGTGACAGCGAAAAGGCAATTGAAGATGTGCGCCTATTCTGTTGGCTACTCTTCTGGACTAGGGCTTCCCAGTAGTCACTTCTCAACACTTGAAAAGCTTAATGAATGGGGCTTTGTGGTCAATAGCGATATGCAGCAACTTCAAAATATTGAGGAATGTATCGCTTACTGTGAGATGCTTAGCGATAAGAGGTCATCACTCGATTATGAAATAGACGGCATCGTGTTTAAGGTGGATGATTTTGCAGCCCAAATGGAATTAGGCTTCGTTGCGCGTGCGCCACGCTGGGCTGTTGCTTATAAGTTTCCTGCTCAAGAGGAGCTTACAGTGCTCGAAAGCGTTGACTTTCAGGTTGGGCGTACCGGCGTTCTCACGCCTGTTGCTCGTTTAAAGCCTGTTTTTGTCGGTGGCGTGACCGTTAGCAACGCAACCTTGCATAATATGGATGAAGTTAAGCGTTTACAAATAAGGGTAGGTGACACGGTTGTCATTCGCCGTGCCGGTGACGTAATCCCTAAAGTTGTACGATGTGTTAAAGAGCGTCGACCACCAGATAGTGTTGATATTGTCCTGCCAAAGTGCTGCCCCGTTTGTGATTCCCCTGTAGAAATTGAAGAAGATGGCGTGCTCGCTCGATGTAGCGGCACACTTGTCTGTGGCGCGCAATTAAAAGAGTCTATAAAGCACTTTGCCAGTAGAAAGGCTATGGATATTGACGGTTTGGGTGATAAGTTAATCGACCAGCTTATTGATAAAGAGCTAATCCAGGACGTAAGTGATTTATATAGACTTGATGCAAAGAACTTAGCGCTCTTAGAGCGTATGGGTGAA
>NZ_LWGJ01000582.1:0-999 GCF_001635845.1 Oleiphilus sp. HI0132
AACCTTAGCTTAGGCCCGCTTAAAGTTATTTTCGAATTTGTTTGATTTTATTGAGGTGCAAAACGACTTCTCTTCCGTCATACACCAACGAGACAGACTCCGACGAAATTCTTCTTACTTTCGCACCGGAAACAAAGTCTCCTTCATACACTTTTTTGCCATTGATCATTGCTCGGCGGTTATCCCCTGCGCTCATTATATAGTTGAGAGAGAAGTTCGGCATACGGCGCTTGGTTTTCGCGGCAGCCTTTCTCTTTTCCCCATACGGCGCTGTTGGGTCAGACAAGACCTCACCGCCAGGCAAACTATAAGTTTGTTTGGCGGACAGCGACAATGAAGCGCTTAAGCATAAGCCAAACACTAATACTAAAGAGCTCTTGTAAATTGTAGTTTTAAACACCGATCCAGTCCTCTTCCAGGCTCAGAGTACTGAGCTGAACTTTTATCGTCGCATTAGGGTACCGATCAACTTTATAACTCAGCATTCTCCAGTAAAAGCCGCTCAAGCTTTCTAATTGCTGTAAATATTCAACCGTCTGGAAATAAGTTCCTCGCAATTCCATTTCAAAGCCATGCGTAAATATAACCGCCTGAGGCTCTGCAGAAATGGCGCTATCATTAGTCTTATCTGATTCGTCTGTGGTACTCCCCAAACTCACGTTCAAGGGCTCTACCGGTAGATTTTTGGCACTTAGCAAGCTCAAGCCTTTGTAGTCAGATAAGACCTTTTTCATAAGGTTTGCCATATCTTCAGGCGCAACCAGGTTACTCATACGCTGCCCTATCTTTAAACGTAAGCCCTGCAGGCGCTCTTTTAATTGTTCTTGCTCTTGCCTTAGTGCTGCATTCGGGTCGTGAGCCAAAGCTGAAGTCAGCTCACTGAGCCGATTACTTTGCTCAACAGTTTCTTGTGTCAACGATGCTTTGTTGGCTAAGTTAGCTTTGTGCTTTTTTTCATAATCAGCGAAGCCTGTCTGCAGCCAAATAAAAGCAATGATC
>NZ_LWGJ01000583.1:0-591 GCF_001635845.1 Oleiphilus sp. HI0132
CTTACCAAACTTTCTGAGGTAAGGTGCCAAGCACATTGCCAGCAATACATAACCACCTGTCCAGCCCATTAAGAAGACCGAACCGCCATAGCCATAAAAAGCAATTAAACCCGCCATTGAGATAAACGAAGCGGCAGACATCCAGTCAGCAGCGGTTGCCATTCCATTTGCAACGGGGTGAACACCACCACCGGCCACATAGAATTCTTTGGTAGACCCGGCACGCGCCCAGATGGCTATGCCAATATACATAGCAAATGTAATACCCACCACGATATAAGTTAAGGTTTGCAGTTCCATATCAGCCTCCTATTCTTCTACGTTAAATTCGCGGTCAAGTGCCGCCATTTTTTTTGCGTAATAAAAGACCAACACAACAAAGCTATACATCGAGCCCTGTTGAGCAAACCAGAAGCCCAATTTATAGCCGCCAATTTGAATCTGATTCAGTACATCGACCAGTAGGATTCCGCATACAAACGATACGACAAACCAAATGCATAACAGCTTTAGCATGAGTTTGATATTGTATTGCCAGTACGCAGATGCTTGCTCATTATTATTTTCTTGCATGACACATCTCCGCTTAGT
>NZ_LWGJ01000584.1:0-1183 GCF_001635845.1 Oleiphilus sp. HI0132
CCACTTAACCATGAGCTAAATACCCCTTATACCGATGCTGGTGCGACTGCGAATGACGCACTTGACGGAGACCTATCTGCAGGCATTATAGTTGGCGGCACAATGGTCGACTCTAGCGTTGCTGGCACTTATATCATTACCTATGATGTCAGTGACTCCAATGGAAATCCTGCACCTCAACAAACACGTACGGTTAACGTGAATGACTTTACTGACCCCGTCATTACACTTATCGGAGATAGTTTTGTAAGTGTTGATATTGACAGTATTTATACAGATGCGGGGGCAAGCGCTTCGGATAATATAGATGGCGACATTTCATCCAATATAATCCCTAGTGGTTTCGTTGACACCAGTACCCCTGGAAGCTACACACTTAACTATGACGTGAGTGACGCCGCTGGCAATGCTGCAGCCACTGTTTCCCGAACTGTAAACGTATCAGACAGCTCAGGACCAACAATCACATTAATCGGTGGTGACACCATCGAGCACCAACAAGGCACGATATTCAACGACCCTGGTGCAAGTGCTTTCGACGCTGTCGACGGAGACGTTTCTTCAAATATCTCTATTACCGGCTTTGTTAACGCAAGCGTCGCAGGTAGCTATGCCCTAACCTACAACGTCAGTGACTCTCAAGGAAACCCTGCAACCCCGGTAACTCGTACTGTCAATGTTGCAGACTCCTTACCACCTGTTATCACGCTGATCGGAGATAACCCTCTTCATGTTGAGTTAAATGGCAGCTTTACTGAACTTGGCGCGACTGCTAGCGATAGTGTCGACGGAGACTTAAGCTCTGCAATTATTATTTCCGGTGACGCTGTCAATACCTCTATTGCTGGAACCTATATCACTCGTTATAACGTCAGCGATAACACAGGTAATTCCGCTATAGAAGTAACTCGAACAGTCCTTGTTTCAGATACGACGATCCCCGTTATTTCACTACTGGGCTCAAACCCTATGAGCATTGCATTGGGAAGCATCTTCAGCGACCCGGGCGAAACAGCAAGTGATAATATCGATGGAAATATTTCCACTAGCATTATCCCTAGCGGTAGCGTGGACCCAACAACTTTGGGCAGCTATACGCTTTCCTATGACGTCAGCGATAGTGCTGGTAACGCTGCACTTACCGTAACTAGAGTTGTTAACGTTGAAGATAATAGCGCACCAC
>NZ_LWGJ01000585.1:0-726 GCF_001635845.1 Oleiphilus sp. HI0132
AAAGAGAGCCATTTGGAATGATGACGACTCGGTTGTCGCCCGTCTTTAGAATGGTGTTGAAAATCTGAATTTCAGATACGCTTCCGATGTAGCCCTGAGCTTCAATCAGGTCTCCTACCTTGAAAGGCTTGAATAGCAGAATGACAACGCCTCCGGCGAAGTTGGCTAGGCTTCCTTGAAGAGCTAGGCCAACAGCTAAGCCGGCAGCACCGAGTACTGCCACAAATGATGTTGTCTCGATGCCGACCATCGAGGCAACTGAAATCAACAAGACTACTTTCAGAATAACTGAAAGAATGCTGCAGACGAATTGACCAAGCGTCGCATCGACCTTGCTTGTGAGATTGTTGTTAAGAGTGCGTATGAAGCGATTGATGACCCATAGGCCGATGATGAGCGTAACGATCGCTAAGACCAGTTTGGGGCCGTAACTTAAGCTGAGTGTGTAGGCTGTCTGTAACAGCTCTTGAATCTGATCGCTGCTTTGATTGATATCTTCCATTTAAGCTTCCTTGATTAAGTAAAAAAGTGAGTTTGAAATTTAAATTCAGAAGCATAGACAGAAGCAAAAGAGAAAAAGTCACAAAGAAAGTTTATTTATATTTCATTGATCTGAGTGCGTGTGTGTTATTGGGAATTGATCTATGATTCTTTGTTCCGGTGTCCCGTATTCGCCAACATTCATCATTATTGCCGAGGATTAAAATGAAAGACGATACCATCGCA
>NZ_LWGJ01000586.1:0-740 GCF_001635845.1 Oleiphilus sp. HI0132
GCTTATTGCCAGATGTCGTAACTGGCTCAAGCGCCGGTTCTATCATTGCTGCCGCCTTAGGGACGCATACCGATGACGAACTACCTTCCTTGTTTGACCCTAATACCCATAATATGAAAGCCTGGAAGTGGATGGGCCTATTGAATGGTATTAAAGGCAAAGGCTTTATGGATCAGCGTCAGCTGCAAGACTATATTCGTAGTTATGTAGGTGAATACACGATGCAAGAGGCCTACGAGAAGACGGGGCGGAGTATTAATATCACTGTTTCGCCTGTCCAGGCTCATCAAAAGGCTAGATTATTGTCAGGTTACACATCTCCATACATGCTAACGTGGAGTGCATCGTTAGCGTCTTGCGCAGTTCCAGGAATTTTCCCCCCGGTTAAACTGCTTAAGAAAGATGAACATGGACACAACGTACCGTATATGCCCCGCTTACGCTGGGTTGATGGCAGCATGGTTAGCGACTTGCCAATCGAGCGCCTAATGCACCTCTACGATGTTAATTATTCTATCGTAAGTCAAACCAATCCTCATGTAGTGCCTTTGCTGGAACGAACAAAAGGGCTGTCTAGTAATCGTTTCTTAAAATTACCCCTAGCGCTTGTTAAAGCCGAAGCAAAATTTCATGGCCAGGCAGTGAGTGACTATATAAGAACTCATACCAAATCTGAGATGCTTCGACAAGTTTCTGGTCATGCTTATTCTATGATGTCTCAGAATTATTATGGCGACGTC
>NZ_LWGJ01000587.1:0-909 GCF_001635845.1 Oleiphilus sp. HI0132
CAAAGTTAGCTGGTCTTAGTTGTGAGGGAACCACTGTCTGGTCACGCAACATTCGCATAGAGCAGCATGTTTAATTCCGAAGAAAAAGTCTTAGAGCTTGCTCCATTTTCGAGTAGTAAGGGTTCCATGTTAAACGGGCAAATAGTTTGTCTTCTTCGCTATAACCCCATGCTGAAAACCATACACTTTCACCCTCTTCGCATCGGCGCGTATTTGAGGGATTAAAGCTGTTTCCGCACATTCGTTTTTCTCCTTTTTTGCCGTAGTAAGGGTTGTCTGGAGCGAATAGTGGGCTCATATGTGAGCCAGAACTGATTCTCAGTTCCGGCAGTTTCATAGACTTAGTGATAATCTTATCGTCTTCAATAATAGACTCTCCATACCAAATGAAGCGATTTGATGCATGGGTGAAGTTTGAGTCAAAGTATCCTTTGATGGCATGAGGGTTAATGACACTGTCTGCCTCGCTCATCACAATCAGGGTTGGGACATTTGTTTGCTTTGATTCAAATAAGTCTCTGACATATTGTGCACTCTCAGAGTAAGCGATCGAAGCATTAATTGGCGAGGAGCGATATCGGGCTAGGTTATCTTCTTCTGCCTTCCAGCCCCAGTCCATAAATGTCGCAAAGATGGGAGCCAAACGCTCTACAAAAGGTGAAAATGTCTCAAAGCCCGGAGAAAACAGAAGCAAACCATCAACACCACCCTGCTCAATGGCATTGATAGTCACGAGGTTTGCACCGGTAGAAAAACCGCCTAGTAAAACCTTGTTGTACTGTTTTTTCAGCTGTAGAGCATAGTGGTCAACAATGTCTTGCCAATCTTCATAGTGAGAGAGCATTAAGTCCGAAGGCTTACTTCCGTGCCCAGGCAAAAGTAAAACGTGAACAGCATACCCTTCGCCGT
>NZ_LWGJ01000588.1:0-8346 GCF_001635845.1 Oleiphilus sp. HI0132
AACTTTTTTTACTCGTTGACCATCTATATCTGAACTTAAAATTTAACTTCATCCTGGCGGAGTTTATTTTAAGCCTATTTGCTTTTTCAGCCATGTTCACCTTCGCTCAGCTTAAAAGCGCCCGTATCATTACCGAAAACTATGTCCGACTTCAATTAGTGTCAGATGTACTATTCATGAGCCTTCTGTTTCATGTAACCGGCGGCTCCGCCAACCCTTTTGTGTCACTTTTACTCTTCCCGTTAACCATTAGTGCAGCAACCTTAAATAGTAATTTCACCTGGTTTATGGCCTTACTCACCGTAAGTTGCTATGGCTCTTTATACTTAGTCGACCTTTCGGTATCAGAGACTTCTGTTGCGAATGAGCATGCCCATCATATGCACCACCAAATTGATGCAAGCCAAACTGCCTTTTCCCTTCATCTCATTGGCATGTGGTTCAATTTTGCAGTGAGCGCGGCCTTAATCTGCTTCTTCCTCATTAGAATGAGACAAGAGTTAAAGTCTCGACAACATAAGATCAACGAACAAAGAGAACAGTTACTGCGCGACGAGCAATTATTGGGTATTGCAACACAAGCCGCGTCTGCTGCTCATCATATCAGTACACCACTATCGACGATGGCCGTGCTCGTTGACGACCTTCAAGCAGATAGCCTGACCCAGGATTTCGACGAAGACCTTACACTCCTGGCGTCTCAAATAGCGATATGTAAAAACGTGTTAGATGACCTTCGGCACCAGGCTCGCCTCAGTCAGCAAGATGAATCTGTCCACTACTTTCTCACCCAGCTAGTGAATGAATTTAGACTCTTACGGCCTAGCGTCAGGCTTGAGAAAAACTGGAACAGCACACAATTCGACGAGTCACCATCGCCAAATATTTCCTCAGATCCATCTTTAAGGATGGCCATTCTGAATATCCTGAATAATGCTGCCGATGCTTCGCCCGAAAGAGTCTGCTTCGAGGCAGATGTTGAACCGGACAAGCTCAGACTCACCATCAGTGATTATGGCAACAGTGATGAAAACAAAGTTTCCCGTATTCTTAGTGCCGCTGAGCAACCATTAGAGTCTGACAAAGAGCATGGTATGGGCATTGGTTTATTTTTATCTCATGCCACGATTAATAGACATCATGGAAAAATAAGCGTTGAAAGAGCAGATAAGTCGGGCACTCGCATTCATATTTCCCTGTCACTTGTAAGCTCACACCCAGCCGAAGAGCAGAAAATAAAATGACTAAGAGTATCCTTATCCTAGATGACGACCAAACCTTTTCTACGACACTTGCCCGGTCATTTAAACGACGAGGCTACAATAGCTTCGCCGCAAACAGTATTGAAGAAGCCAAAGGCATATTAACGGATACGAGCATAAATTTTGCTGTGGTTGACCTAAAGATCGATCAGGAAAGTGGTTTGCAGTTTCTGGCGATTCTAAAAGAACACTCACCTCAAACCAAGGCACTGATTCTGACAGGTTATTCCAGCATTAGCACAACGGTTGAAGCGATGAAGCTGGGTTCAGTGAATTACCTATGCAAACCTGTGACCACCGATGTCATTATCAAAGCCCTACAGGAAGAGGACGCAAACCCAGATATTCCCCTAGATACTAGCCCGCCATCAGTGGGACGCCTGGAGTGGGAACATATCCAACGCGTGCTTAATGAGCATGATGGCAATATCTCTGCAACAGCTAATGCTCTGGGAATGCATCGACGGACTTTGCAACGCAAGCTACAGAAACGCCCTTCATCAAAATAAGTCATTAACATAAAGCCAAAACATATCTGAACTTGAACTAAACCCAAACTATACCCCAAAGTAGGTGCGACAATTTGTCACTCCTTTGCACCCTTACTTCAGCGTAAAATTTCACGCAATTAATGATTTTGCGCATCAAGGAGTGCATAGATGAAAGCAGTTAAGACCCTCGCATTTAGTTTGAGTTTAGTTGCAAGTGCTTGTTTAATGAGTGCGTGTAGTGATAGCAACAATTCACAAAAAAATGATTATGAGCTTTCAGAAAGCTTTAAAGTTACCTATTTATCCGAGATGGCTCAAGTTGGTAAATCCAACCTAAAAATCGAAATTACCGATTTGGATGGCACCCCTATGGAAGGGCTTTCTCCTACCTTAAGCCCACTAATGGAAATGTCTACACATAACCATAGCACGCCTTATGGCTCTTTCACCGAAAGTGACGAAGCAGGAATCTATAACGCGACAATCTACTACCTCATGGCATCAGGCCCTGAGATGGGTACTTGGTACCTTGATATAGGTTTACCTTATGATGAAAGCGTTACCTTTCAGCCAGATGTAATGATGGCAATGGGAGAGACAGCCCGCGCTAATCTAAAGAGCCAAACTGATACTATTGCAAATATGATGGGCGGAGAAGAAAAACGCACCTACATTCTATTCAATGATGGCCTATCAGATGGAGATAGCGGTCATGACTTCAGTGTTTTTATCACTACCAAGGAAAGCATGATGAGCTTTCCGGCAATTAGCGCTGGGCAAATACTCAATGCAGACTCCGACTATGAGCTTACGATCTCTAGCATCACCGTAGCAATGTCAACAGACCCAAGTGATGGTGACAGCTGGGTCACAGCATCCAATGAGGGAGAAGGTATTTGGACCGCTGAAGGCCTGACGGGCCTTACTGACGGAGAAGCCGGCTCTATCTATGTACGCCTATCGGTTAACGGTGAACAAAAAACCGACGATGGCAACATTCCTGATGGTGAATATGATGAAGCAGAGTTCGTCGTGACGCCATCTAACACGATGATGGGGATGTAAATATCTTTAGAAAGATATCTATTTGCATGAAGAATAAAGCCTTTCTGTTTTTTCTCAGTACACAGCTCCTTGTGCCACTGAATCTTTGGGCTGCATCCTGTTGTGGCGGCGGGTCAGCCTCTTCTTTAATTCTGCCAAAAGGTGCGCGCATGATGTTTGATACATCATTCTCGCACGAGAACTATAAGGGCTACTGGAACTCTGAAGGAAAGCATCAGGATGACCCTGTTGGCTCTGACTTAAACCAGTACCGAAGTAGTCTTGGTATCGCTTATCGGCTTGCCAACCGCTGGCAGGCAAGCCTCCAAATTCCCTATGTATGGAATGACAATACCTACACTGGAACAGAGTCTAAAGTCGACAACATTGGTGATACGACCATAGGGCTATGGTACGAGACCTTTGACGATATTAAATGTGTCTGGAAAGTCACCAACTGGCGAAGCCTGATTCCAGCAGTATACCTGGGCAGCACCTTAACCCTGCCGACAGGTAAATCTGCATACTCTGGTGAAATTGATAACAGCTTCGATATCACGGGCCGGGGCGTCTACCGCCTGGATGCTAATCTGCTTGTCGACAAGACTATTTATCCCTGGAATATGACCTTGAACATGTCCTATGGAAAATATATTGAACGTCCTGTTAACGAAGACTCTAGCGGCTTTATCGACCCCTATGATCTGCAATTAGGTAAGCGCCTGTCAACAAGCCTGGCTTTTGGTTATACGCATTTTTTAGACTCAATGGACACGCTTACTGTGACCACATCCTATAATGATTTACGCGAAAAGGTCGGTGAAATTGATGGGAATAAAGACAGCTCCCTTCCTGGTTTTCAAAAGCAGTCGCTGGGATTAAGTATTGCCTATTCAACAGTCGCTATGGATTGGATCTACAAGCTCTCGTGGAATCATGCGCTCAGTGGTGAAGACTTTGCTGCAACAGATATTTTAAGTTTGGGAGTGAGCTATGTTCTACGTTAGATTTCGTTTAATTAGCATGCTTTTCCTTGGGCTATTATTATCTGCTTGTAACGAAGATTTAAACCCTTCCAGTGAAGATAAACGCGAAAGTGTGCAAGCGGGTAGTATCGGTAACCAGGTCAACCAGGTTGCTAGTGACTTCAGCATTCTTGACACTGAAGACAATGTGCTGACTTTAAGTGATGAATTAACCGCTTATGATGCGGTTGTACTTTATTTCACCATGTGGTGTCCGCTTTGTGATAGCCATATGTCGAGTATTCGCGAGTCAATCAAGCCAAACTATCCGAACATTCATTTTATTAGTATTGATTATGTCTCAGGATCGATTGAACAAGCCCGGGCGAATCAGATCTCTAGCGGTTATCGCTCTGAAACAGTGGTAGCAGATACTGCTCATAACTTAACTGAGAAGTTCAAGGGAGATATGGGCGTTACGGTTGTGATCAATTCAGACGGCCTCATTCTTATGAATGAAGGCTTCAAACACGCTAAACTGACAGAGGCCTTGGAATTAGCAAGCCAACCTTGATTCATATCAATGCTATTCTGCGGTTCTAACCTAAAATGTAGGTAATACGTACCCATTTTAGGTGAGGAAGAATCATGACAGACCACAAAGAAAAGCTAGTTGCTTTAAAAGAAGAATTAAGTCTTCGTATCGAGAAAATTGATAAAGACCTTCACAACCGGAAAACCAGCAGTAAGTTCTCGGACCAAGTCGTAGACAGACAAAATGATGATGTACTACTAAACCTGAAAAGTGAAGCCGAAGAAGAGCTAGAGCAAATAGATCATGCCCTGCTAAAAATGGAACGAGACTTATATGGCGCTTGTGAGAAGTGTCACGAAGATATCAGCAATGAGCGTTTGGACGCCCTGCCTTTTGCTGCACTATGTACGAACTGCGCCGTTTAGCGCAGCTCCCAAGAAAGTGTACTAGACTAGCTTAAAAAATCTTTAACGTTGCTCCTGAATAGGTCGGGGTCAACGGCTTTGACAATTGCATCCTGAACCGTCGGTTTCGCTAAATCAATTAATTCGGTCTTGATAAAGCATTTAAACTTGGTGTGATACATCACCCTTACCTTTGGCGAGCGCTGATCAAACTCGTTCACTTCTACAACCGCGCCCAGTCGGCCACTCTCTAGTAAGACCAAAGAACCAACTGGATAAATTCCGATACAACGAATGAAGTGATTTACCAAAGAGCGGTCCAAATGATGATCGCTCCACTCCAGTAAACGCTTAATCGCCATTGTCGGCGTCATACCCTTGTGATAACAGCGGTCGGCTGTAATCGCATCATAAACGTCAACAATCGCAGCCATTCGCCCGAAGGTTGAGATTTCATGACCACATAGACCCGAAGGGTAACCGGTACCATCCATTCGCTCGTGATGTTCAGAAACGACTTGAATAGTCAAAGGGGAAATACCTTCGATACCCAGCAAATGCTAGCGACCTAGGGTAACGTGATGTTTCATTTGCGAAAATTCATCATCGGTTAATTTACCAGGCTTATGCAATATTTCGTCTGGCACCATGATTTTCCCGATATCATGCAACAATGCACCTGAAATGGTTTGATGAAGAACCGAACGATCCAGTTGCATCGATTTACCAAAAATAGACATCAGAACACTCAGGTTTACGGAGTGCTCCATCAAGTAACTATCTTTCTCGCGAATACAGCCAAGGCAAGCCAAGGCATTGTGATTTCTGAACAAAGAGTCCAGCATATCTTCCGCAAGATTATCAATAGCGTCTATAGGAAGCGCCTGACCAGTCTTAACGTCCGTGAGAATACCGCCCATGAGTTCAACTGCTTCTTCATGAACCTTTTGAGCCGCCAGCATTTCCTCGCCCAAACCTAAACGCGGCTTGTTTAACGAGCTCAGTTCACCTGCCGCTGCTAGTTTCTTTTCATTTTCTTTGTCAATCTCGGCAAGGGTCGGCGCATCCTTTAAATCCTCACCTAGAAAAGTATCGATATAGACTTCTTTAATGCCTAGTTTTTTTATCTTTTCAACAGTTAGATCTTTCTTGATTTTCCCCTTCTTCTTAAAGTTGGAATGAGGGATCCAATCACTATTAAGATCAGATATATACATTCCAACTTGAAGGGAGTCGATAGGAATTCGTTTGATCATATTTATTCTTACACGCTAAAGCAGGTGCGAATTAAAAACACCTGCCAATTTGTGAATAGCTTCTTTTTGTCGATATATAGAGTATAGGTGCTCGATACAAATTAACCACTTCCAATAATAAAACTATTCCACTCGATGTGGTGCCAATTTGACCCCTTGAACACGTGCTCCGGCCATCTTCACACTACCTTTATAACGATCTTCTCCTGTAGAACTGAACTCAAAACCATATTCACGAATAATCTGTAAGCGCCCAGCATTCCCTCTCTTGAGCTTCAATGAGCGCAAAACGACTGTCTGGTCAAGAATACTTAAGTCCAATTCACGACAATGCTTCGCCGCGGCTCTTAGAGCAATATCTTTTAACTCTCTTGCTTTAAGCCAATACCAAACAATCAGGCAGACAAGCAGCGTCAGAACCAATGATCTTAAAGACAATATAACCTCCGCATTCGAAACTCTACTCGCGCCTTGGGTTTAGGCTTCATACAAGCATACCTGATTCCGTCCCTGCTTCTTGGCTTGATACAGTGCCAAGTCAGCATTTTGATAAATTTGCCAAGCAGTTTCTGTCTTAGCTGTCGCGAATGCAATACCGAATGAGGCTGTCAAACTTATCCGTTGCCCCTGCCAAAAGCAGTCTGTACTTTCAATCGTGGCACGAATTCTTTCTGCCAATATATGCGCTTCATCTTTACTTTCGCCACAGACAATAATACTCATCTCTTCTCCGCCAACGCGCGCGGCAGTATCATTCTTCCTGCAATTTGCAAGAATCAATGTAGCAACCTTCTTCAATACTTCATCACCTGCCTGGTGCCCAAATCGATCATTTACTTGTTTAAAAAAGTCTAAATCAATTTGAATAATGGCCATTGAGGCACCGGTACGCAGATGCTGCTGAAACTCTTGTTCTAAACGGTTTTTATAATAACGCTTATTGTAAAGCGCCGTTAGGCTATCGGTCAGTGCCAGATCTGTAATCATATGCTCTCGACGACCAATAAAATAACCTAGCAATGAAAACACAATTCCCGTTGCCAAGCTCATATAGACATAGAGTAATAGATCAAAATGTTCATCAGAGAATGGATCACGCCCCGCAAGTTTCTGGACTAGAACCCAACCCGCCGGTGCACCTAACGATAAAGCCAGGCCGTACAAAGCCCTCAGAACCGGTAAGGATACAAAACGGGTGAGCCGGTTTGAGATTTTAGCGTTAGAACTACGTATCATCGTCATTGGATTTGCTCTCCTGGCGGAGCAGGCTCTGCTCCCTTACTTTGAAGGTAGCATGAACTCATGAATTGAAGTCTGACTCTGATCAAGAACCTATTCATCAAATAGTCTTTTCAAGATGCTTGTAAGTTGCTGTAATTAATTTGCCTTATTCCCGCTAGGCTCCTAGGATTAAAGTATAGAATGAATTTTTGAAAGGTCACCAAAGTACTAACATACTTGTCAAAGAACTCATGAATGACTGCCCACCAACCGTGGACGCGAATTGCTGTATTAAGGAGGCGGTTCCGCTCATGTCAAAGCAAGGTAGCTCCTGCCTGATTATTGTCGAGAACGACAAACCTATCGGAATCGTCACAGAGCGTGACATCACCAAACTGTTTTGCACGCTATTGAAAGACGCTCACTACCCAGAACATTCTATTTGTGAAATCATGACTTCTACGCCTGTTTGTGTTCAGGAAGATAGTCTATTTAAAGACGCCTTGATGCTGTCACGTAGTCGAAAACTCCGTCATCTCCCTGTTATTAACAATGCCGGACACTTAGTTGGTGTTGTGACCCAATCTAACCTAGTCGATGTATATGTTCGCTTGATCGACAGGCATGCAGAACTGGAAACTAATGTCGAAGAGCTAAAACTATTGTCACTTGAAGATGCCTTGCTAGGTATCGGCAACCGACGCGCTATGGAGGTTGATCTCACACATACTGAACAGCACGCTCTACGAACCCAGAATAGTTATAGTCTAGCTTTAGTGGATATCGACTTTTTCAAGAAGTATAACGATTACTATGGGCATCAATCAGGAGATGATGCGCTCAGACAAGTTGCTCAAACTGTTAAATCAACGCTGCGCACCTCAGACAGAGTATTTCGCTATGGCGGCGAAGAGCTATTAATTCTGATGCCCGGAAGTATTGGCCAACAAGCCAGAATATGTGCCGAGCGAGTCAGGGCAGCTATCGAGGCATTACAAATCCCTCACATTGAATCAGACAAAGGCGTGCTAACCGTCAGTATTGGTGTCGTGGAATCCAGAGTGGAAGCCTGGCAAGATCTGGTAAAACAGGCTGACAAAGCCCTTTACCAGGCAAAAAGTCAAGGAAGAAATCAGGTTACTGTAGCTGATCAGCTATAAAAGATCGG
>NZ_LWGJ01000589.1:0-926 GCF_001635845.1 Oleiphilus sp. HI0132
CCTGAAGTTAGTTGAGCTCTTTCCGGCGACTCCTAACAACCAAACATCTTGGAAGACCTATTGCAGCGATGCCTCCCAGTTACCTTTAGACAAACATCAAGGCAAACATTTGGTCATTATTGCTGGTATAGGTGGTGACGAAACGATGAGCCTGATCAACCAGCTTCATCAGAAGTTTCAAAACCTTGATATCGATTATCTGCTCTGCCCTGTTTATCACCAATATGCACTTAGGCAGCACCTCATTAAGCTCGATTTTTCTCTGCTTGACGAACAACTGGTGAAAGAACGAAAGCAGTTTTATGAAATACTGCATGTTTCTTCGTGTAGTGGTTTAAAGAAGGAAATATCTCCGGCGGGTAGAAAAATTTGGCAGGGTGAAACGGAAGTTCAAGCTGAGATTGCCCATGAGTATCTGGCGCGCGTTCTATCTCACTACAAAAAATCCCGAATTAATCACGGAGATAAAGTCGATGAGGTCATACGCGCCTATGAGCTTTGCGCTGAACATATACAAGCATAAAGAAGTTGTGGGCAGAAGGTTCCACCCCTCACTTACTCAACCCAACAAGAAACATTGTACTGATTCACCAGCGAGCCGAGGAAAGCACTGCCTACAAAACGATTGCTGTTTTCAATCGAGTCTGACCCCATTGAAACGCTTTTACCTAAAGCTCTTAAGGTAAACCTCTGACATCTTCCAATCTTCATCAGGGTCGATTGTATAGCTGAAGGGGCGTGGCGTGGTATCCGCTTCGATAATACTCTTTATTAATTCGTCAGCTTGAACCGGGTTGTAGACTCTAAAAAGTAACTCTCGCGTCTTATTCCAGGTAATTCTCGCTAAAGGCACAGCATTCCCGCCGGCTCGAAGGTCAACGTCCAATTGCTGGCAAAAAGGCTCAATTTCTTTTGCTTCCTCTGGA
>NZ_LWGJ01000590.1:0-946 GCF_001635845.1 Oleiphilus sp. HI0132
TAAGCGTCGTGTATCAGCATTAGGCCCAGGTGGTTTGACTCGTGAGCGTGCTGGTTTTGAGGTTCGAGATGTACACCCGACTCACTACGGTCGCGTTTGTCCTATCGAAACGCCTGAAGGTCCAAACATCGGTTTGATTAACTCTTTGGCAACCTACGCACGAACTAACTCTTTTGGCTTCTTAGAGAGTCCGTATAGAAAAGTTGTTGACAGTGTTGTAACAGACGAGATCGAGTATCTGTCAGCAATTGAAGAAAGTGGCTTCATTATCGCACAGGCTAGTGCTGTTGTTAGTGAAGACGGTAAGCTAACTGAAGAGCTTGTTAACGTTCGATATAAAAACGAATTTACAGTAACGCCACCTGAGAAGGTTAACTATATGGACGTGTCACCACGTCAGGTAGTATCGGTAGCAGCTTCTTTGATTCCTTTCTTGGAACACGATGATGCGAACCGTGCTTTGATGGGGTCAAACATGCAGCGTCAGGCTGTTCCAACCCTACGTGCTGAAAAGCCATTGGTTGGTACGGGTATTGAGCGAATTGTTGCTCAGGACTCTGGTGTATGTGTCGTTGCAGATCGAGGTGGTGTAATCGAACGTGTCGATGCAGGCCGAATTGTTGTTCGTGTTAACGATGATGAGACTGCACAAGGCGACGCAGGTGTAGATATCTACAACCTAACGAAATATGTTCGTTCAAACCAAAATACTTGTATAAATCAACAGCCTTTGGTTAAGCAGGGTGAGCAAATTTCTCGTGGTGACGTACTTGCTGATGGTCCTTCGGTTGATATGGGTGAGCTGGCTTTGGGTCAGAACATGCGTATCGCCTTTATGCCTTGGAACGGTTACAACTTTGAGGATTCGATCCTTGTATCTGAGCGTGTAGTTCAAGAAGACCGTTTCACAACTATCCATATTCAGGAATTGACTTGTGTTGCGCGT
>NZ_LWGJ01000591.1:0-658 GCF_001635845.1 Oleiphilus sp. HI0132
TTCTATACGATGACTAATAATAACCCTATGAAACCGGGTAAAGCGGCGTTAGTGGTTGAGGCTTCATCTTGGAAGCCGGGCAAGGTAATTCAGGATCTGGGTTATGTCGACGTTGTAGATAGTGATCAGCCTTTAAGTGTGCCTAGAGCTAAAGCGACTAATATGATGCAGGGCCTATTAGAAGGCATGACGCCAACTTTTACCCGGAAAGCTTGGTACAGCGATGATTCAATCAGGGTTAGAATTAATAGTGTTAATTTCAAGTCAATCTATAATGGCTATCTTGATTGTATAGCAGGTTTGTTGCCGGTTAATTTTAGGCAGGTCGAGAAAACGCGTGTGCATTTTGAATCTGATAAGTCAGATCTAACCGAGCGTGATATAAAGTCACTGGATTTGGTGGTTCTCTATGTCTTAAATGACTCGAGTGTGACAGCTATTTATGTTGATGGTCACACAGACAGTACTGGCCGTAGAATTTATAACCGGCGCTTATCTAAAGCACGCGCGCAAGCCGTTAGGGATTACTTAATCAATAATGGTCTGGAAGCCGATATTATCCGTACACGTTACCATGGTGAGCGTTATCCGGTGGCTAAAAATAACACCAAAAAGAATAAGAAACTGAATAGACGTAGCACCGTTCGGCTGGTTCGCG
>NZ_LWGJ01000592.1:0-823 GCF_001635845.1 Oleiphilus sp. HI0132
CACTTGATGCCAGCTTACACAGAGAGGCAGAGCTAGCGACACGTCACAACACCCCTCTTTCCGTTCTCATGCTTGATATTGATCATTTTAAACACGTCAACGATACATACGGACACCTAGCCGGTGATAGCGTCCTTCGCGACCTTGCTGCGACAATCAAAAAGTGCGCGCGTGGAAGTGATTTGTGTTTTCGCTACGGTGGCGAAGAGTTCGTATTAATTCTAGATGATACAGATGCCAATCAAGCTTTAAAAATTGCTGATCGAATCAGGCAGAGCGTAGAGCAACACACCTACCTATATAAGGGCAAAATTATCCCTGTAACCATTAGTGCTGGTACCTCGACCTTCATTCAAAGTGAAACCCTTGATAGCCTGAAAGAGCGAGCAGACAAGGCACTATATAGTGCAAAATTGAATGGTAGAAACCAGGCAGTTTCAAGCGAGCTAAATGACACCCTAACTACCTTGCCGATAAGTCACGCACATTAACAGCCACCAAAACCAACATCACGCTTTCTGAAGTAAAAATTTCGAAATTACACTTAGGAAACCCCTGTTATCCAGAGGTTTCGCTAAGGACTCTAGACCAGCCTCAATTGTATTAGCAGGGATTCGGCCGCGACGATCATTCATTAAGGCTTCAGAGTATTCACAAGTCCATTCCGGGTGCCCTTGGATACTAATCAAGGAATCACTCCATTGAACGGCAAAGTATGGACAAAAATCACTTGTCGCTAGAAGCTTGGATTCTTGCGGTATATTCTGGACTTGATCTTGATGGCTAACAATCATATTAAGGGCATTTCCCTCAAAGCCTAAGT
>NZ_LWGJ01000593.1:0-432 GCF_001635845.1 Oleiphilus sp. HI0132
GGGGCTCTATCCCGCCTATACGCTGGAGCATTTGTTCACGGGTGAAAAGTCGATTCAGGATATCGTGCTCGAAGGGCCCGAGGGTATCCAGGTCATTCCAGGAGCATCGGGTTTCGCTCAGTGTGTTGAGTTGGATGTCGGGCAGCAACAAAGGCTGGTGACTTCTATTCGTGCAATTGAGCCTCATTATGACTATATGATGGTCGACACAGCCGCGGGTATTTCTCCAACCGTTCTTCATTTTATTGCCGCGTCTCAAGTTGCTGTCGTTGTGGTGACCCCCGAGCCAACCTCTTTAACTGATGCGTTCTCTCTGCTTAAGGTGCTCAAACGCCGCGGTTATCGACGAAAGGTTCAGATTGTTGTCAATATGGTCTCTAATGCGGCGCAAGCTAAGAAGGTCTTTCAGCGCTTTTCACAAGCCGTTAGTAA
>NZ_LWGJ01000594.1:0-768 GCF_001635845.1 Oleiphilus sp. HI0132
ACCTTGGGGCATAAAACCAGTATACGTATGCCTTCCAATACAGGGCCTTATTACTTGTTTTTACAGGATGGCATACCGGTACAATCCTCTGGCTTCTTTAACCATAACGGTTTGGCATACACCAACTTTAGTACGGCAGGGTCTGCAGAAGTTTTGAAGGGGGCAGGGACTGCATTGTACGGCTCCGATTCAGTTGCAGGTACTATCAATGTGATTTCCCAAGACCCAAGCTTAAGAGAAGGTTATACCGTCAAAACTGAAGCTGGTGCGCATGGCTTTTATCGTTTAGGCCTAGCAGGAAGCGCAAGCTTGAGTGATGACTCTTCAGTCGGCATTGATATATCGCATAGCGAAAACGATGGCTGGCGAGACCATACTCGCTCAAAACGAAGTGAAGCGAATATTACGCATTTTGTTTCCTTGAATGACAACAATAGCCTGAAAACAGTCTTTGCAATAAACACTACTGAGGCTGATCAGGCCGGTAGTTTAATTGGTTTGGATGCGCTGAAAAACGATACAGAATCGGTGGGTGATATAGAAGCTGCACTAGCTACCGGGATGGATATTCAGCGAAAATTTGATTTTGCCCGTTTGAGTACAGAATGGACGCACTTACTTAATGACGAGATTGAACTGAGTACCATTGCGTACTTGAGAACAAACCGGAACCAGTATGTAGCAACTTGGCAGGGAAACCTTCCTGAGAATGATAGCCAGCAAAAAACGCTTGGCCTCATGTTCAAAGCCGACTATAGCCTAGATAGC
>NZ_LWGJ01000595.1:0-1164 GCF_001635845.1 Oleiphilus sp. HI0132
GGTATATAGGTTGTGCAGCCCAGGCTAACCGTAATTGCATCAACCACTGGCCAGTTGCATTCCTCTATGGTGCGTCGAATTCTTTCCGCAATAACTAAAACGCCCTCTGAAGGTGTGCAAGGTAAGAGGAGGTAAGAGGTCTGCTTTCCATCAAAGTAGTCGCTATCTCCTGCGCGAATCATTGCTTTAAGTGTCTCTGCAAATCGAGCAAGAAGGTCGTTTGTATTTGGGAGACCGTGCATGTCTTGAATTTGAGGGAAGTAATCGACTTCAAGGGAAACCAGAGAAAGGGGTTTGCCTGTTCGGTCAGCTCGGCACATTTCTTTTTTAAGGGTATCTCTCAAATGGCGGTAGTTATAAGCTTTAGTTAGTGGGTCATGTATCTCAAGTTCTACCAGTGTGCGACTGCGTTTCTGATGAAGCTGAGCATAAGTACTTGTTAGCCCCATAAATAATGCAAAGCTGGTTGCAAACTCTAGTGCTGAGATGATGCTGCTGGCAAATAGCAGTAGCAGTGAGTAACACACACCCATCACCACGTTGAATATGCTTGCTTGGCGATAGGGAAGGCATAGATAACAAAGAAGACCAATCGGAAATATCCAGTGCTTAAGCTCCTCAGGGTGTTCGCCTGCATTGGCGAAAATGCTGAGAACAGATATAACACCTACAGCGAGACAGGCTTGCTTGAGGTATTTGGCTTCGGGGGAGAACTTGGCGTAGAGGCTTGTGCTTAAATAAACGATGCTTAGAAGTGTTGCAACGTAAACGAGCTCATAGAGACCGTAGCGATAATTTTGTATACCAAGCACAACCATAGCAATTGCGCCAAGCAGAAATAATGTGGCAGTAAGACGGGTTTGAAGCTGGATTTCAGAGAACATTATTGTGCTCCTTCTGCATTGGCTGGCGTTGCGTCTTGGGGCAGCTCATCGATGTCTCGATAGATGTGTGTTCTATTAATACTGGTAGCTTGTGTTTCTGATAAGGCATGGCTTGCCCGGCCTGTTATGGAGGTACTGTCATCGCCGATATTTAAGCAGGACACGCCAGCACTAACGGTAATACTTTCTCCATGAATCTCAATTTCTTTGCGGACTTTAAGTCGCAGGCTGTCTGCTATCTTGACTGCTTGAATCGAGCTGGTATGAGGTAAGACGATAA
>NZ_LWGJ01000596.1:0-894 GCF_001635845.1 Oleiphilus sp. HI0132
GAACCATCTCTTGATGGATTTGCTACAGCCTCATCTCTTTTATTGGTTAATCGGATTGAAAAAACATCAGGGTACAGGTCTTTTAAAGTTCGTTTTTGCCAAACGTAATAGAAATCCGATAGCTCTGCATACTGAACGTTGTCATAGTACGGAGGGTCCATACACACCAAATCTACAGATTTATCTTCAACCCCTTCGATATGGGCTGCGGTGCCATTGATAATTTGCAGAGGGATATTTTCACCGTAGACTTTGTTGACGCCAGCTAATAGTTCACTCAATTCTCTGTAAGCTTTGGCCGCCTGAATTTGTCCCCACCTTGGACCAGAATAAGGACCGGTATAAATCATTTCACCATACGTCCATTTTAACGAGTAGTCGTGACGGCCAAAGGTCCCTGATACAACCCCTCTTTGTGTGATCCAGCGAGTTTGCTTGCTGTTGTAATCGACTATCTTATCTATACCAAACTGAAGGTAGGTGATTATAGCTTTAGCTTTATCTAGGCCATACTCTTCTATGATTGCTGGTTTTAAAGTACTAATTGTATCCATTAAGACCAAATGGCCTAATAATTGTCGACTGTTAAACAAGTCACACCAGCGCTCCATTCCGTAGTTTGGTGGGCGCATGTCATTGCCCTTAGGGAATTTTTCAGTGGGAATAAGTCCCTTATCATCAAAGTAGTCCCACTTACTTTCTAAATATGATTTAGCCTTTTCGAATGATTCAATATCACTGTTATTAGGTGCTCTAAAATAACGGATTTTCTCCGTTTTAATTTCACCCTTTTTTTCCCCTGTTGTGAAATATTGAGGAAGTTTGTTTTTATCCAATTTAGGTTGAAAACGCGTTGCTACAACTGCGTAAATTTGGTCTTCCCATTTGCCGTGG
>NZ_LWGJ01000597.1:0-922 GCF_001635845.1 Oleiphilus sp. HI0132
TTACAAAGTATCAGAGACCTAGCTCTTTTCAACCTAGCAATTGATAGCATGCTTCGAAGTTGTGATCTTGTCAGACTGTCAGTCAGTGACATAAGTCATGGCGATGGTATTCAATCACGCGCACAAATCATTCAGAAAAAAACGAAAACACCTGTTCAATTTGAAATTACAGCGAAGACAAAAACGACCTTAAATAAACTGATTGAGATTCAGCATTTAGGTTTTAACGATTTCTTATTTCAAAGTCGGTGTAAGAAATCAGAGCATCTATCTACTAGACAATATGCTCGAATTGTTGACTCATGGGTTTCCAGTATTGGTTTAGATAAGGCAGCTTATGGCACTCACTCAATGAGGCGAACAAAAGCTTCAATTATTTATCGTGAAACAAAGAATCTTAGAGCTATTCAGATATTGCTAGGGCACTCAAAAATCGACAGTACTATAAGGTATCTTGGAGTTGAAGTAGATGATGCGCTTGATCTTGCCGAACGAATCCAGGTGTAGATATTTTCCAACAGGTGGATACTAAAAAGTAGCTACCTGTCAGAGATACCAATATTCAGTTGTGAACTTGGTTTTGTTTTTGGTGTAGGTCTTTTAAGAACTCAGGAGCAAGGTCTGCACCATTAGGCCAAACCACAGTCTCTAGCTCAGGATCAACTGAAACTTTAGAAAAAACAGCTACATCTTTTAATGGTAAAAAGACGGTACCTTCCAAAGCTCCTTTTAAGTCAATATTGCCTGAAGTGCCATCATCAAAAGCAACCCAAAGTGTAAAGTCGGAAACGTGCTTTGCTGATTTAATATGAAGCATAATTTGTTACTCCAACGGTGCTATGTAATTCAAAGGTTCGCCAGAGCGAGCTTTGTCCCAATTTTCTTCTAACTCAGTTAGGTGATATGAAATCCATTCTTGAAC
>NZ_LWGJ01000598.1:0-829 GCF_001635845.1 Oleiphilus sp. HI0132
TCAGGTCGACGTGGTGTTGGGGAAGGCTATTGTTGGACAGACGAAAATGGTAATACCGCGACAGACCTCAATACATTGATTCAACGAGATATTGCCCAAGGTGATAAAGACTCAGATTGGAATGTTGAAACCCTTGCGCTCTATTTCATGGATACCGTCGAGTTAAGTGATAATTGGACAGCCTTTGGTGGCGTTCGTTACGACTATTACGACTACAGCACCTTCGCAAACTATGACCCTGATGGCCGAAGCGGCCCCTTAGAAAGTGAGTGGACTGAATTTGCTGACGACGGTGGCTATTGGAACGGCCATATCGGTGCCAGCTATCAGTTTATGGACAATGCAAACGTCTATGCCAGCTTCTCGACTGCAACCAACTTGAATGGTGGTGAGTCGGATGTAGGCACTAGCTGTGGCTATGGTGGTATCTGTGTCGATGCCAGCGACCCTCAATTAGGTGACCCGGAGAAAACACAAAGCATTGAGGTTGGAACGAAGTGGCAATTAAACGATGGCAAGTTACTTGCGACAGCCGCGCTATTCCGCATCACAAAAAATGATGTGATGGAGAGCCCCTCTGGCGATAGCTATAGCACGCTGGGCTCACTGAACACAGGCAAGAACCGAGTAGAAGGTATCGAACTTGGCTTAACGGGGAATATCACTGACAAAATCAGTATGTCTGCAGGTATTGCTGTTATGGATGCCGAAGTATTGGAATCCATTAACGAAGAGGATGAAGGAAAAACCCTAGCAAACTTTGCAGATACCTCTGCTTCGCTACATGTGAAATATCAGGCTACGCCACAATGGGCGATAGGTGGTACAG